>JANPDQ010000022.1:0-9792 GCA_031431575.1 Polaromonas sp. | reverse complement strand
AAACGGTAACGCAAAAACCGTCAATGGTGCCAACCTGGCATTGTCAAAGGCCGGTGACTTTGTGACGGTTGAAGACGGCTTGGTGCAAACCGCTGATTTGTCTGCCACCAACGGCGTGGTGCATATTGTCGACAGCGTTTTAATTCCCCCAGCTACCCCAGCGCGCTAAATACCGCTGCCTGTTAGCGGGACAGCCTTTTTGGAGTCTGTCCCGTGAAATCTGTAGTCCCAGCCAGTGCTTTCAAAGCGAAAGTGCTGGCTTTTTTTTCGCAAAGCGCGCTCGCGTGTAACTCACGCCACGATAAACTCGGTCATGCAAAATGGAACCGTATTGGCTGCTGTGGATCTTGGATCCAACAGTTTCCGCCTCGAAATTGGCCGCTACGACACAGGCCAAATCAATCGCACCGAATACCTTAAAGAAACGGTACGTCAGGGCAATGGCCTGGATGCCGAACGTAACCTAACCCCCGAGGCGATGCAGCGCGGCTGGGAATGCTTGGCACGTTTTGGCGAAAGACTGGCGGGTTTCAAAAAAAACCAAGTCAGGGCTGTTGCAACCCAAACTTTGCGCGAAGCCAGAAACCGTGACCAGTTTCTGGCGCGAGCCAACAAAATACTAGGCTTTCAAATCGATGTCATTTCAGGTCGCGAAGAAGCCCGCCTGATCTACCAAGGGGTTGCGCACATGCTGCCGCAGTCCGACGAGCGGCGGTTGGTCGTCGACATCGGCGGGCGGTCCACCGAAATGATTGTTGGCAAGGGCCTGGAAGCTCGCACTATGGAGTCATATCGGGTCGGTAGCGTAGCCTGGTCGATGAAGTACTTCCCTGAAGGCCAGTTCAACGCGCGAGCATTTAACAGCGCTGAGATTGCAGCAAAAGCCATTCTTGACGAAGCTACCAATTCGTACCGTGCTGGCGCTTGGGATGTGGCCTATGGCTCGTCAGGCACGATTGGTGCCGTTAGCGACGTGTTGTCCGCCGCAGGCTGGGCACCAGGCCTCGTTACCCGCGCCGGGCTTGATTGGTTGCTCGATCGTTTGATCAAAGCCCAAAGCGCAGAGCGGGTCAAAATTGACGGCATGAAGGAAGACCGGCGGGCAGTGATTGGCGGCGGTGTCAGCGTGTTGCGTGCAGTATTTGACTTGTTGGACATTGAACAAATGCAAGCGGCTGTGGGCGCACTGCGGCACGGCGTGCTGTACGACCTGCTGGACCGAGAACAAGGCGCTACCGATTTGCGCTCGACAAGCGTTGACCGATTGACTGGGAAATTTGGGGCAGATGTCATTCAGTCAAATCGGGTTAGCAAGGTAGCACAACAGCTTTTTTTGATGCTCAGCACACACCAACCCACGCCGGAAACCGATCGCCTGTTACGCAAATTGCAATGGGCAGCTCAAGTTCACGAGATTGGCAGCCAGATCTCGCACAGCGACTACCACAAACACGGTGCCTACATTCTGGACCACGCAGACGCACCCGGCTTCGCGCTGCCGGAGCTGCACCGATTGAGCCAATTGGTACTGGGGCACCGCGGCAAACTAAGAAAGCTTGAAGTTGACTTTGAGGACCGCTCGTTTATCCAGCAACTGCTTTGCCTGCGAATTGCAGTAATTTTGTGCCACGCCAGGCGAGACCCGGATTTGCAGGGTTTAAAACTCGAACCCGGCAGCGAGCCTGGCAGGCTTTTCGTCTTGAACTACCGATCCGGCTGGGCAGAAACCTTCCCGCAGTCTGCCCACCTGCTACGAGAAGAGGTGCTGGCATGGCAAAAAACCCCTTGGACTTTGATTGTTTCCGAACTGGCATCGCACGCTTGACGACCTATTTTCAAACGATATAAACTATATACACGGTTTACTTCTACCGTTTACAACATGGATCTATCATGGCAACTGCAAAAACCATAGCTGCAACCGCAGCCCCAACAGCACCTACAGAAACCAAGTCAGCAGTCAAACCTGCTGCCGTCAAAACTGCCACGGCTAACCCCGTCGCACCTAAGCAAGCAGCCAAAAAAGCGGCGCCACGCAAAGTCGCAGCCAAAAAACCAGCCGTAAAAAGACCATTATCGAAAGCCTTTGCCCCAGTCAAGACTGCTAAGTCCGTCAAGACGGCAAAAGTTGTGAAGGCCGAAAAGCCAAAGAAACCAAAATTGGTACGTGACAGCTTCACCATTCCAAAAGTTGAGTATGTTGTGCTTGAAGCGCTTAAACAACGCGCCACCAAATTGACCCGATCCGTCAAGAAAAGTGAGTTGCTGCGTGCTGGTATCAAGGCACTGGCCGCCCTGTCAGATGCCGCTTTCCTGAGCGCACTTGAGAAGGTTCCCGCGATTAAAACGGGACGTCCGGCATCCGCCAAATAAGGGCTATAAAACCTCTGGTGATTGCACAGTCACGACGACGGTCTGGCTGTGACCATCGCGGTCACGGTTGCGCAGCCACCAAAGTGCGCCTTTTTTAACGGCGCATTCGCTTTCTTTCAGGTTCAAAAGCTGCGCAATGGTTTGCCCCAATGTGGGTTGGTGGCCAATCACCAAAATCGGGGATTTGTTGGTGGGCCATTGCACCAGCTCCAGCAGTTGTAAAGGCGTGGCGTCTGGCGCAAGCTCCGTACGAATTTTGTATTTACGCCCCAGCGCCAATGCCGTTTGCTCGCAACGCCTTGCCGGGCTTACCCATATGCGTGCGCCCTCAGGCAATTGCCTGTCCAGCCACGCCGCCATGCGTGTGGCTTGCTTTTCACCGCGCTGGGTCAGTGAACGATCCAGATCAAGCCCCGTTTGGTCACCGCCCAGGAGCCAGTCTTCAGCTTCTGCATGACGCCACAAAATAAGGTCCATTGTTGTTACTTTCGGCGCGGCGTCGGAGAAGAATACCTGGCCACTAGCGCGGCCTGCGCACCATTACCCCGTGCCCCCACATCTATGTTGACTCGCTTGTAAGTGCCATCCGGTAACAAATCCCAAGCGTCCAACCCGTCATGCAAATACGGAACCAGACACTCGTCAATGATGCGCTGGCGCAAAACAACATCCGTCACAGGCCAAGCCAGTTCAATGCGGCGCAGCATGTTGCGATTCATCCAGTCTGCGCTGGAAAGCAATAAGGATTCATCGGTGCCGCAGCGGAAATAAAACACCCGCGAGTGCTCAAGAAAACGGCCAATTACCGACCTCACGCGGATGTTGTTTGTCACCCCTGGCACCTGAGCGGGCAACATGCAGGCACCGCGCACAATCAAGTCAATTTTTACGCCACGCTGCCCAGCCTCAACCAACGCAAGCATCAAATCCTCGTCGGTCAGCGCATTCATTTTTGCGATGATGCGAGTATCTTTACTTCTGGCCGCCCTACCAAGCGTGTTGATTTTTTCGATCAGTTTGTGATGTAACTGCATCGGAGCCAGCAACATGCGGTGCAGCTTTGGAAGTTTGCTTTGGCTGGCCAAATGGACGAAAACATTGTCCATGTCGACTGTCAACAAAGGGTCTGCCGTGAGGTAACTGACATCGGTGTACAAGCGCGCGGTTCGGGGGTTGTAATTTCCAGTGGACAGATGTCCGTAGCGCACCAGCTTACGCCCCTCACGACGCGTTACAAGTAGCATCTTGGCATGGGTTTTCAGACCCACAACCCCATACACCACCTGCGCGCCGATCGACTCAAGCATTTCTGCCCAGTTGATATTGGCCTCTTCATCAAAGCGCGCCTTCAGCTCGACGACCACCGTCACCTCTTTGCCGCGGCGCACTGCTTCACGCAGCAAAAGCATCAATTCAGAATCAGGACCCGTTCGGTAAATAGTTTGCTTGATCGCAAGCACTTGCGAGTCGTTGACGGCCTCACGTAAAAAGGCCAATACGCCATCAAAGCTTTCAAACGGCTGGTGAATAGATACATCGCCCTGCTTTAGACGATCAAAAAATGATTGTCCAGGCACGAGCTGAGTCGGATAGCAGGCGGTGTAGGCAGGAAACAAAAGTTCGGGATCATTCACCAAGTCGACGATCTGCGTAAGCCGCACCAGATTTACCGGGCCATGGACCCGATACAAGGCAAGTATTGGCAGATTGAACTGCTTGAGCAAAAAGCTGGATAAGTATTCAGAGCAACCCGCTGACACCTCCAGACGCACCGCCTGACCATAATGGCGCTGCTCCAGCCCCTGGCGTAGCGCAGTGCGAAGGTTTTGCACATCATCTTCGTCAACCGCGAGATCAGAATGGCGTGTTACGCGGAACTGCGAAAACTGTTCCACCACCCTGCCACGGAACAGTTCATCAAGGTGCGCACGTATCACGCTAGACAGTGAAACAAACGAGGTGCCCTTGTTCGCACCACGGTTTGGCATGTGAATGAAGCGAGGCAAAACCCTCGGCACTTTGACAATTGCGATATCGTTCTCACGGCCAAACGCATCTCTGCCGCTCAGGCGAACAATGAAGTTCAGAGATTTGTTGGCAACCTGCGGAAACGGATGCGATGGGTCAAGGCCCACCGGTATCAGAAGTGGCCGGACCTCGCGTTCAAAGTAAGCCTTCACCCAGCGATGCTGCTCTGGGTTTCGGTCAGCATAGGAAACAATCTGAATGCCCAAACGTGCAAACTCCGGCAACAGATCATCGTTATAAATTTCATACTGGCGCTCCACCATATCGTGGGCCGCGTCAGACAGACCTTCAAACGACTTCACGGTGTAGGGAGCCTTCGTACAACTATCCTGGAAAGCAGTCAGGTGCGGCGCGGCTCTAACCTCAAAGAACTCATCAAGATTGGAGGAAACGATGCAGAGATAACGCAGACGCTCAAGCAGTGGAACTTCAGCTCGACGAGACCAGTCTAGTACGCGCTCGTTAAACGCCAAAATGCTGTGATCCCGGTCAAGAAATTTAAACGAAGTGCCGGGTGAAGATTGAGGTTTTTTCAACGAAAGGCCAAGAAAGATAAAACAAACGCTTCAGTGTACTCAAGTCGATCACTTATTTTTCAGGGGTTTGAAGAAAGTGGTCGTGCCGGGGCTTCTGCGCAGTTGCTGGCAGGACGATCAACTTCGTTTGCGCTAAGCGAAGTATTTTTATCGGCCGCTACCAAGTTGCGTTCAAAGACTTTCGCGGCATATCCCCAACTGAACTCAAGCGCTCGCTTTCGCGCATCTTGTCGAGGTACCGCTAGCGCACCGTAACACGCTTGTCGCAAGTCCTCGTGCAGCACGCCGCCATGACAGCTTCCATCTGGCTTGCCAAGAACCTCTAATGGGCCGTCAACAGGATATGCAGCTACGGGGGTCCCAGCGGCCATCGCTTCAAGCATGACCAAACCAAAAGTTTCCGATCGACTCGGAAACACAAATACATCGGCGGCGGCATAAATTTGTGCCAGCTCGGGTCGAGCCAAAACGCCCATCCAGCGTACTTGAGGATAGCGCTGCTTTAACGACGCCTCCAGTGGTCCTACACCACACACCACTTTTGTCCCTGGAATGTCTAGGTCAAGAAAAGCGTCAATATTCTTTTCATATGAAATTCTGCCAACGAAAAGGGATACCGGGCGTACCAACGTGCCCATTGGCGGGTAAAGCCTGGCTTGCGGATGGAAGCTGAACAAGCCGGTGTCCACCCCGTGCGTCCATGGGCGCAAATTTTTAAAACCACGCCTTTCAAGCATTGCCATGACGCCTTGCGTCGGCACCATAACGCCAGACGACGCGCTGTGGAAGTATCTGAACAATGCGTAACCCCATGACAGCGGCACCTTCAACGCTGCGTTCAAAATTTCAGGAAACTTCGTGTGAAAAGCTGTGGTGAACTTTAGCCTTCGACTAAGGCAGTACCTGCGCGCCGCCCAGCCCAAGGGTCCCTCGGTAGCGACGTGCACTGCTTCAGGCGCAAACGCATCCAGTTGCTTGGTCAGGATCTTTTTGGGGGCTACCGCCAGGTCAATCCCCGCGTAGCCTGGACACGGCCTTGTTTTGAACAAGCCGGGGTGAATAACTTGCACCACATGCCCAAGTTGCTCCAGCTCCCTAACGAGTTCGACCAGGGTCGTAACCACACCGTTTACCTGCGGTTGCCATGCATCAGTGATTAGCGCAACTTTCATGACCCGCCTTAAACGGCAACCGGTTCCGCATTCGCGACCCGACTTGAGCTCTCTGGCTCGGGTGACCAATGCAGGAGCTCTAGTTGCCCATCAAAGTGTTCCACCAAGGCTGTCCGGCTTTCGACCCAGTCACCATCATTGCAATACAAAATCCCGTTGATGTCTCTCATTTCCGCGCGGTGGATATGGCCACATACAACGCCTTGGTGGCCGCGACGCCTGGCTTCATTTGCTACCGCCACCTCAAAGTCAGTAACGTAGTTCAGGGCGCTTTTAACCTTCTGCTTCAAATACGCCGAAAGCGACCAATAGGGCAAGCCCATTCGCGCCCGCAAACGATTCAAGTGGCGATTGAGTTTGAGCGTGAACTCGTACATATTGTCACCAACGTAGGCTAACCACTTCGCGCACTGAACAACAGCATCGAAGTAGTCTCCGTGAACCACCCACAACTGACGACCGTCTGCGGTAGTGTGGACAGCTTCATCGATGACTTCAATACCGCCAAACTGGTGCCCAATAAACTCGCGCGCAAACTCATCGTGGTTACCGGGCACGTAGACTACCCGGCAGCCTTTGCGGGCTCGTTTCAATAGCTTCTGCACGACGTCGTTGTGGGACTGAGGCCAGTACCATTTACGCCGCAGCTGCCAGCCGTCAACGATGTCGCCCACCAGAAAAAGGTTGTCGCTGGGATGGGCCTTCAAGAAATCCAGCAAGGCAGCAGCCTGGCAGCCGGGTGTTCCCAAATGAAGATCAGATATAAATATAGTTCTGTACCGCTTGCGCAGCGCATCGTCCTCACTATCGTCAGATCCACTCGAGCCCATTGTGTTGCCCAAAGCTCCCATGGCGTCGAACAAGTTTCGCACTATGCCGCCGCTGGTTTGGGGCTGAACAGCTTTAGGTATCTGGGTGGTAAATCCGCAATTCGAACCATCATTGGCAAATCGGCTGAATTGAAGTCAGGGTCCCATGCCGGAGCTCCCAGTACTTTCGCGCCCAAACGCAAGTAACCACGAATCAGTGCCGGGGGTTCTATGTCCAAGGTGTCATCCAGCCTGTCAACGGGCAGAGCAAGTCTGGGTGTGACCCGATATTCAATCGGGGCCAAATGTGTTTGCCTGACCTGCCGCCAAATGCTCGCTGCCGCCTGACCGCTGGTCGCCCCGACGTGCTGCATCGGAATGCTTGCGCAGCCAATCATGGTGTCAAGCTGATTACGCGCCATAAACTCCGCAAGCGCGCCCCACAACGCCAAAATCACTCCGCCATGGCGATGGTCAATGTGCACACAGCTACGCCCCAGCTCGACCATCCTCTCGCGAAGACTCCGTAGGCGAGTCAAATCAAATTCGGTGTCGCTGTAAGTGCTGCCGACGCGTTTTGCCTGTGTGGGTGTTAGCACGCGGTAGGTACCAATGACCTCCCCGCTGGACTGGTCTCGCACCAGCAAATGCTCGCAATAATCATCAAACAGGTCTATGTCATGGCCTGCGACGGTAACTGGCAAATTGGCACCCATTTCAAGTGCAAACACCTGATAACGCAGCCGCTGCGCCTGGCGAACTTCATCTTGATTGCGAGCCCAGCTGACAGAAATTTTGCCTACTTCCGACTTTTGAGCAGGCGCCGCATGGAGTGTATGACCGCTTGGACAAAGTGACCCCCGAATGATTTGCGGCAAAGCCACTGGAGACATCGCAAACATTGGGTTTGGCAGTTCTTTCATTACAAACTCCTTTTTAGTTTTATCTTCAGATCACATTAAAAATGAATACCGCCGCTGACGCTGCAGGAAACCCCCGCCGTCAGAGCTTTGCATATTGGGCGGTAGTCGTTGAAAGCAGCCCAAGACTTCTTCGATCCTCCTGGGAAACCGTGCCCCCTTGAAACTGATCGATTTTTTCAAGCCGATCAAGCCATCTCTGCGTCACGCCGGACACAACCCACCCACCAGGGCTGCTGGAAAACGCTTTGGTGGTGCAACGCAAAATTTTGATGAAATGCGGATTTGACGGTATCGACGGTGTCTGCTCAGCAGTGGTTGGTCGGATCTGTTCTCCAGCGGAATTACGGTGCTTTATGAAACTCATGGCGGTAGTCTCAAGCCGCGAGGTGACATCAGCATGTCAAATAAAAGGCAGTTCTGTGACGTTGTTTAAACGCTACTTTTTTCATAGCTGCTCGCGCCCAATTCTATTGGGCAACATGCCAATATTGCTTAAAATATTCGTCACAGGAGCGTTGAAGAGGTATATCGGGCGGTTCCACCACTCAATTCAACTTGTGACAAGGCTGTCAAACTCACGAGATTTGCACATTTCAAGCCAATACTAGCCTTTGGTAACCCAATTTTTTCCAGGGGAACGCCCCACCCTATCCTAGATAATGGACGAAGAAGCTGATACATAAAGGAAGTTTTGGGTACACGTTCTATAAATATTCGACTGATAGCTATTTGCTTTGCAGCGGGATCGGTTGGGCTGTCAATGGCGCTCATCAGCATCGCAAAGCTTGTGCTCTTTATTGCGGCAATTTTTAGCCTGGTCCGGCTGCAACCTATCAGCTTGCCGCGTCCAGGAACTAAAGCGAGCTACGTGCCGGTCTGCGTACTCATCATCCTTGCAGCTCTAAGCGCAAGTCTTTTGTGGACTACCGGCCCGATGGGTGAGGCGCTTAATTCGTTGGGTAAATACGGCAAACTTTTAGTAATTGTGATTCTTATGGCGATCATCCGAACGCGCCAGGAAGCAGTCTACGCAATAGTGAGTTTTTTGGCCTTTCAAACGCTTTTGGTAATTGGTTCTTGGGCACTGTTTTTCGGAATCCCCGTGCCTTGGGCGACTTCCAACATGGCGCTAACGCAATACAGCGTATTTTCAAGTTACCTGGACCAGGGAATCATGAGCGCGGTCACGGCTGCAGTGCTTTGGCATCTTCGCAATTTGGCGCCAACCAAGGCAATGAAAATCGCCACCACTTTGGTAGCCGCTGTGGCAATGGTCAACGTTTTGTTTGTATTGCAAGGGCGCACAGGCCACGTGGTGGCCATAGCGCTTTTGTCGCTCGCAATCATGTGGGAGCTTCCACGGAAAATGCGCGTAAGCGTTGTGATTTTGCCGTTTGTCTTGGTGGGTATTTTGTATCTGACTTCAGACCGCGTAAGCAAGCGCCTCAATGAGGTTGTATCTGAAGTACAGACTTTTTCCCCGAAAGAGCAGATGAACACATCGTCGGGAATTCGCCTTTCGCTGTGGCTTCGCGCTACCCAAATGATCGCGGCCGAACCGGTTAAGGGCTACGGCTTGGGCAACTGGAACACCCAATACAACAACGCCTTGAAAATTGCGGGCTCGCCCCAGCCCATCGTCACTACCAAATACAACACCCACCAGGAATACCTGCAGTGGGGTGTACAGCTTGGTGTGCCGGGAATCCTCTTGTTTATCGGTTTGATGGCTTGTATATTTCGAGACGCACTGCGAATGTCGGTAGCGACATCACGGGCGACGCTCTCTGTTTTGGCCGCATTTGCCATCTCTTGCCTCTTCAATTCGTCGTTGTATGACGCTTACATCGGTGACTTTTTCTGCGTTGCATTCGGGCTTTTGCTGGCTTTAGGTCTGCAAAAAGGTGACGGCGGCGCAACTGCGATTTCGTCTGGTGCCAGCGGCGCTGGA
>JANPDQ010000021.1:0-4235 GCA_031431575.1 Polaromonas sp. | reverse complement strand
CCGTTTTCAACAGCGTCTTTCATGCCTGCATAGGCAAGCTCAATGAGTGCAATGTCTTCGGCGGTGGCCCGCTCTGCCGCCAAACGCACGCCTGCAGGTTCGACCACGCGGCGCAGCTCCTGCAAGTCCCGCAAAAATTCGTTGGTCAGCCCGACTTTTGCCTGCCATGCAACCACATCAGGGTCAAACCAGTTCCAGTGCTCTTCGGGTAGCACGCGGGTGCCAACTTTTGGGCCAGTGCTCAGCATGCCTTTGGCTACGAGCGACTTGACCACCTCGCGAATCACGGTGCGGCTAACGCCCAACTCGGTGCATAGCGCCTGCTCAGGCTGCAAAGAGCTGCCACTGGGGTAGTGGCTTGAGACGATTCTTTGGCCCAATAAATCTAGTGTGTTGCCATGAACGTTTTTGATTTTCATGTGGACCAATTCAATTTTTACTGAAAACTCTCCGCGTCAGGAGCAGACCGCTGCTGGCAGACCGCCAAAACTGTGCTGCTGCAATTGCTGAGCCGCCTGAAGCACGATGACAGCCAGCGGCAAAGAAATGTCGAGGGTGACCGGGTTTTCGCCCTGCCCCGGCGGCTCCAGCGTGTCAAGCTGGCTCTGCAATAGCGATGCCGGCATGAAGTGTACGCCGCGCGATTGCAGGCGTTGCTCAAGCAAGTGTGCATTGCCTTGCAAAAAAACAAAGCGAACTGTCGGTGCCGATGCGCGTATCAAATCACGGTAAGCCAGCTTCAAAGCCGAGCACGACACCACCAGGCCTTTTGAATGTGTGTTGCGGTCCGCCAGCTGCCGTGAAATTTCATGCAGCCAACCCACGCGGTCGTCATCCGTCAAGGGCGTACCCGCAGCCATAGTGCGCACATTACTTTGCGGATGCAGCGCATCGCCCTCAACAAAGTGAATGCCCATTGCGGCAGCAAGCGCTTGCCCCACCGTACTCTTGCCCGATCCGCTAACGCCCATCACGACCACTCTGGGCGAGCTATTGAGCGATTCCGAACCTGCGGCGTCAGCACCAGAGGCTACTGCTTTCATCATCCCTTCACCGCGCCCGCAGTCAAGCCGCTGATGATCTGCCGTGCTGCCACAAAGGTAAAAATCAATGGCGGAATGGCGATCAAACTCCCCATAGCCATGACTTTGCCCCAATCCACGCCCATGTCGGTGATGAAAAGCGATGCCGCCACTGGCAAAGTGCGGGTGTTGCGGTCGGTAAGCACCAGCGCCAAAATAAATTCATTCCACGCAATGCGAAAAGTAAAAATTGACGCGGCTGCCAATCCTGGTGCCATCAATGGCAGCAGCACCTTCACAAAAATTTGCAGCGGACTGCAGCCGTCAATTGCTGCCGCTTCTTCCAGCTCAATCGGCACTTGCAGAACAAAGCCATACAACAGCCAAATCGTGAACGGCAAGTTCACCGCAACGTACAGCAATATCAAGCCCGGCAAGCTGTTGACGAGCTTCCATTCGTTCCAGATCATGAACACAGGAATCGCCATGACAGCCAGCGGGACCGTGCGCAGCAGCAGTGTGGTGTAGGCGATGCTGGTACGGCCAGGAAAGCGAAACCGCGCCAGTCCGTAAGCCGCCATACACCCCAACACGAGTGTGATAACGGTTGACGACAAGCCAACAATCAAGCTATTGACCAGGTACCGGTCGAACTTGTCTTCTTGCAACACCGCACGGTAGTTCTCCAGAGTGGGTGTGAACAAAAAATTCAGCGGCTCTGAAAATATTTGCACCTGCTGGCGCAAGCTGGTAGCAAAAATTACCACGATGGGCGCTACACACAACAATGCGAGCAGCACCAGCATCAGGTAGTGGCCAGCAACGATCCAGGCAGATTGCTTCACCGCTCATCCTTCAAAGGGTTAGACAGGCGCAGCGCTGCCCAAGACAGTAACGCCACCACCACCAGCAGCAACACCGACACAGCACCCGCCACGCCTAGCTGCTGGCCAATAAACGCCGTTTTGTAAATATGCAGTGACAAAATCTCGGTGGAGTCGCCCGGCCCGCCAAAGGTAAGTACATAGATAACTTCCAGCACCCGAAACGCGTCAATCAACCGCATCATCAGTGTGATGGCAATGACGTGCATGATCATCGGCAGCTTGACCAGAAATGTCATCTGAAACCACGATGCACCGTCGATGCGTGACGCCTCGATCACGGCGCTGTCGACGTTGGCCAGCGCGGCAATGACCATGATGAATACAAACGGAGTCCACTGCCAGACATCGGCAATCACAATCGATATAAACGCAAGTTGCGGGTCTGCCAGCCAGATCTTGGCGGAAATTGCAAACAGCGCCAACACCGCATTAATCAAGCCGAACTGCGCGTCAAACAAATAGCGCCATGTCAGTCCCACGGCAATGGGCGCAATCATCATTGGCAAAATAAAGAGCGTTCTAAAAAACGCCATGCCGCGAACCGGGTGCTCAAGCGCCAGCGCAAGGCCAATACCCAACGCCATTTCAATACTGACGCACACCGCGGCAAACATTAAGGTGGTCCAGAGAGATGACCAGACCCTGGGGTTTGAGAACGCCGAGACGAAATTGTCTATTCCCACCCAGCGCGCGCTGCTCCACGGCGTTCCCATGCTCCAGTCAAACAGGCTTAACTGGAAAGCCGACAGCACCGGGTACAGGCAAGCCGCCGCCATCACCAGGACAGCAGGGCCAACGAAAAGGGCTGACGCCCATCTGGAGTTACGCATGCGGGTAGGTCAAGTCAGATTTGAACGGATCAGACCTTGTAGCCAGCTTCACGCATGATTTGCGTGACTGGCCCCACCAAACCGTTCAGGGCGTCTTCCGCAGATTTTTTACCCGTCAAGGCTTCAGAGATTCCAACGCCCAGCGCCTGCACGTTGATCTTGTCCCAAACAGCAATGATGGGACGCCAATCTGGCGCAGAGTATTTAAGCGCCTCTTTAAATGTGATGAATTCCGGATACTGCCGCACCAGGTCTGCGTCGCCCATGGTGGAATTGCGCGTGGGTGCACCACCGAGTTTGGTGACCGCTTTGTCTTGCTGCTTGGACGTGAGCCATTGCATCAGTAAAAAACCGGCATCGGCGTTTTTGGCATTTTTAGGAATAGTCAGGCCAAGGCCGCCAGACTGTGACGCCCGCTTGACGCCCGCAGGGTGCAGCGCCCAACTGACATTTCCTACCACCTTGCTGCGTGCCGGGTCGTTCACCACGCCTGCAAACGATGTTGAGTCGAGGTACATCGCGGCTTGGCCCTGCAAAAACGCAGTATTGGCCTCGCCCTGGCCGTAGCCGGGAATACCCGCCGGGCCAGTGGCCACGACATCTTGCAAAAACTTCAGCGCTGCCACGCCAGCCTTATCGTTAAAAACAGGCTTCCAGTTGTCGTCAAAAACCCGGCCGCCAAGCGGGTTCAAGTGCAGCAACCAGGCGTGCACGGCCTGGTGACCCGCCTGCCCGCGAGACGTGAGTGCGCCCATGCCAGACTGGTCTTTCAAAATCCGCAGCGCCTTGCTGAAGTCTTCATAGGTTTCAGGCGCCTTCAGGTTCAGTTTCGCAAAAACGTCGCGGCGGTATGCGAGCACAGAGGTTTCAGCCCCGTACGGCAGACCGTACAACTTTGCGCCCGGCCCCGCCAGATAACCCTTGGGCCCACCGACCAAACCAAGGTTTTCAAGGTAAATCGGAATGATGTCCTTCATGTCGTACGCCGGGTCGGCCAGCGCGGGATTGTTGAAGAACGTGTCCAGCGGCTGTACGAGGTTTTTCGACACGTATTCGGTCTTCCACATCACGATGTAGCAAGCCAGGTCATAGTCGCCCTGCGGCTTGGCCATTTCCAGCAATTGCTTTTCTTTGAGCCGCCCAATCGCCAGCTTGTCAATTTCTACCTTGATGCCGGTTTCTTTTGTGAACTCTGGCAGCAGCTTGGTCATGGCGTCGTAGTGCGGATGCGCCGGAATGTTAATGGTGACCGTTTTGCCGGCGTACTTGGCGTAGCGGCTTTGCGCGTTTGCGCCGCTGTACGGCAGCCCCGCACCAAAAACCGTGATGGCGCTGCCTTTTACAAATTCTCTGCGTCTCATAGGGTGTCTCCTGGGATGGTTATAAAAATGAAAAAACGAAAATCAACTCAGCGAAAAAATGGATTGCTCAACTCAGATGCTCAGCGACTGGCCGCTGGCAGTGTCAAAAACATGCAGCGTTTCGGCGTCTACCGA
>JANPDQ010000020.1:0-3445 GCA_031431575.1 Polaromonas sp. | reverse complement strand
GAGATATAGCGTTCGAGCTAAGCGGGCGACGCCGGCAGAACGCCTGACCCGGTCTGGCGAAAATGTGCCGCGTACCACCAGATCGGGCATGTTGGCCTGTCTTTGGCGCCCCGCTTGAGCTAGGGATTAGCCCTTGACGGTGTACGGGGCAGTGTGGCGGCACTTTGGGTATGCGCTGCAGCCATAAAACTTGGAGCCTGCATTCGGGCCTGTCTTTGCGGTTCGCAGTGTCAGTGTACTGGCGCACTTCGGGCAAGTGGTTGTGCTGGCGTGCCGAGTACGAAGCGACTCCAAATGCACCCGGCGAGTGGCCCAAGTCTTGGGGAGGGTGCCAGTCCTCAGGGCCTCGGTGATTGAAACTACTTCGTTGTCTGCGAAGAGCACCTTGTCAAAACTCTTGATGTAGGTGGCGTATCCCTTCAGCATGACGTTTCGAGGCATCTGCTTCTTGAACTCGCACTCTCCCCAGAACATGACCAAAGAATGAAGTTGACTTTCTTCCAAATCCAGAAACTCGCTGATCGCTTTGACATGTCTGTAGTTCTGGTGAAGAGGGTTCTGCATCCTGAACTTTCGACCCGGTTTGACAATTGACCACTGAGGCGATCTTTCATCGCCAAAAATCCAACCGTCAATGTTCTTGGCTTCGATAACGAAGATTCCATATTTGGAGACGATGACATGGTCAATCTGAGTCGTTCCATTCTTCATCGGCAGTGTCAGGTTGTTCAGCGGGGAGTAGACCGACTTGTCGAGGAAGGCCCAGTGAGCAACAGAGCCCATCGCTTCGCCGGCCCAGCCTTTGAGAAAGTTGGAGAGAGACATAGCTTGATTGCGAAGCCTAACGTTGGAGGCCAGGCGCGGCCGAAGGCCGTCGCCGCTGGGCCGACCAGTTAAGCGGCGCCAATCGCACTTTCATGGGGGAAACCTGCTAGCCACAGCGACGAAGGCCCAAACCAGAACAACAATAATGACTGCTCCAACTACAGTGGCCCCCATTCTCGCCGCGCCGCTTTTCGCCACAACGACAACACCCCCACTCACCCCGCACACGACACCGAGAATTAACGGCGGCGCGGCGCCCACGGCAGTATCCTTTAAAGGAAGCGCGAGGCCGAGGAAGACAACGGTCAAGAGGAAAAGCAGAAGCGCGAACCCGGAACGCGCGAATCCAACCGGCCTTAGCTCGCCCTCCACGCCTGGTGTTGCCACGGGGAGCCACTCAGAGCCGGCGCCGAACAACGCCCCGCACTTCTAGCAAGACGACGCCGCGGCGGACAACAGACGGTTCGAACAGTTCGGACAAAACATGAGCCGCTTAACGCAATATATACCGCAAACCCTGCGGTATAAGGTGGCAGCTTTCCCCAATGAAAGCATGACTTTCACCAGTCAGCGTTAAATGGTCTGCTTCAATAAAAAGAGCGTTAAACCACGCAAGCCTTGAGATTTGAATTTGAGTCGGCATGACCGCGATTTTGACTGCTTTCCAACGCATTGCACATCTGCTCAATGCGAGAACTGCTGCAAAAGTCAGTTTTTAAAAATGTAGTGATCGAAAAATCGTCATTTTCAAGAATTTTAAATGTTTATTTGGCAACCAGGCCAATAAATACGGGCGCAAGCAGCTATATAATAAATAGCATTAATTATTCACTGGCGACGTGAACATCTTGCGGGACTTGGCTACCTTCAACCCAGCCGCTGCCACGCAGTAGCTCTGTTGCGATGAATAGCGGTAGCCGATATGAAGTTCAGAAAAGCATCAGGTTTTTGCTCGACTGAACACAAAAATTCCCGCTATCACCAGCGCGCTTCCTGCCGCCACCCAGGCGGTAAACGGCTCACCCAAAATCACCACACCCATCAAAATAGTTGACATGGGCCCAACCATTCCGGTTTGCGCTGTCAGGCCGGAGCCGATGCGCTCTATCGCCATCATCACCATCAGTACTGGCACTGCGGTACACGCCGTGGCGTTGAGCAGCGACAGCCAAAGCACTTCTGGCGCGACCAGCGCGCTACTCAGTGGCCGCAGCAACACAAACTGCGCAATGCACAGCAGGCAAGCCACGGTAGTCGCCAGGCCCACCAAGCGCAGTGCGCCCAGGCGCTTGACCAATTCACCGCTGTAAATCAGGTAAATCGCGTAACTGACTGCGCTTGCAAAAACCAGCAATGCGCCTAAGGCCGCGCTGCTGCGCTCACCCATGCCTTGCACGGCGAGCTCATGGCCAAACACCAGCGCCACGCCGCAATAACTAATGGCCATGCCCAGCATTTGCATCGGCTTGATTTTGCGCTGGTACAACGCCCAGCCAAGCAACATGACCAGCGTAGGGTTCAGGTACAAAATCAGCCGCTCAAGCGATGCGCTGATGTACGCCAAACCCGCAAAATCCAGAAAACTGGCGAGGTAGTAACCGGTAAAACCCAAGCCCAGCACGCCCAGCCAGTCACTGCGCGTAAGCGGCGGTTTGCCCCGGCTCGCCCACCACGCCATGGCGGCAAAAATCGGCAACGCAAACAGCATGCGCAGCATGATGAGCGTGACCGCGTCTACGCCGTAGCGGTACGCCAGCTTGACGATGATGGCTTTGCCGCTGAAAGCAATGGAGCCCACCACGGCAAGCAACAGGCCAGCACCCAAAGGCTTTGTGTTTACTATAGTATTGATAGCAGCTTGAGCGTGTATTTTTTGGGCTACAGGCATAAAATGCTATAAAAAGGCATAAAAGTACGCCTAATAGCCGACTGCCATGCCATCACGCCGTGAATCGCTTGCCGCCACATAGCCTTCAACCTTCGGGTTGCCCGCCAGCCAGATGAACTGGCCCGCACCAAAGTCCTGGTACGAGTCGTTGATGACTTCCATGCGGTGGCCACGGTCGGCCAGAGCTTGCACCACGGCAGGGTTCATGCCGGCTTCAACATTGATTTCAAAACCTGCGTTGTAGCGCCAGCGCGGCGCGTCGCACGCCGCCTGCGGGCTTTGCTTGTAATCCAGCATGCGCACCAGTGTTTGCATGTGCCCCTGCGGCTGCATGTTGGCACCCATCACGCCATACGACATGACGGGCTGGCCGTCTTTGGTAACGAACGCTGGACTGATGGTGTGGAATGGCCGCTTGCCGGGGGCGACCTGGTTGATGCCCTCGTCCAGGCTAAAGCCGTGGCCACGGTTTTGCAGACTCACGCCAAATTGCGGCTCGACACAGCCCGAGCCAAAGCCCATGTAGTTGCTTTGAATAAAGCTGACCATCATGCCGTCTTCGTCTGCGGTGGTGAGGTAAATGGTGCCGCCCTTGACCGGGTTGCCCGCACCGAAATCTTGCGCTTTTTTCATGTCAATGAGTTTGGCTCTGGAAGCCAGATAGGCATCGTCCAGCATTTGCTCGGGCGTCACCGCCATCGACGACGGCTCGGCAACATATTTGTACACGTC
>JANPDQ010000019.1:0-45029 GCA_031431575.1 Polaromonas sp. | reverse complement strand
TGGCTTGCTTTTGTGCCTCGTGGTAGCTGCGCACGCGCCTAGCCGCCGCTTGCAGTGCGTCGCGCTGGGCAGCGGGAATGGCGTCGAATGCGGCTTTGAGTTCAGCCTGCGTCAACTCTAGCGCAGCCATAGACGGCACGGCCAAGTTGTCGAAGCGCGCCGTGTACTCCAGCACGGCTGCGTCGCCGCGCGATTGCACGTCGGCCAGAATGCTGGCAACGCGTTGCTCGATTTCTGCGTCAGTGCCAGCTGACCAATGCAGGCGCGCCTTCAATTGGGTATCAAAAGTGCTATTGGCGCTTGAAATACGGGCGGGAGCAGCTATTAAATTCATAGTAATAAATAATAAGTACTAGGCTACTTGTTGACCGCCGCAGCAAATGCGTCAACAATCTTGCGGATCGGCGCTTGCTTGAGTTTGAGCGCAGTTTGGTTCACCACCAAGTGCGAGCTGATGTCCATGATTCGCTCTACTTCAATCAGATGGTTGGCTTTAAGGGTATTGCCAGTCGAGACCAAATCGACGATCGCATCGGCCAAGCCTGTCAGCGGAGCAAGCTCCATGCTGCCATAAAGCTTGATCAGGTCAACGTGCACGCCTTTGGAGGCGAAAAAATCGCGTGCAATTGCTACGTATTTGGTGGCCACTTTCATGCGCGAACCTTGGCGTATTGCGGCTGAATAATCAAACCCTTCGCGCACCGCAACGCTGATACGGCACTTTGCAATTTGCAAATCAAGCGGCTGGTACAGGCCCTGCGTGTCAGATTCAAGCAGCGTGTCTTTGCCCACCACACCCATGTCAGCACCACCGTACTGCACATAAGTAGGCACATCAGTGGCACGCACCAGCAGCACGCGCACATCTGGCTGGTTGGTGTCCAAAATCAATTTGCGGGACTTTTCAGGGTCGTCCAGCACCACAATGCCTGCGCTTTTGAGCAGCGGCAAGATGTCGTCAAATATGCGGCCTTTTGACAAAGCGATCGTTATCACGATTGCGCCTCCAGTTTTTCAATCGTGATCATGCTTTGATTCGCTCTATATCTGCACCCAACCCGCGCAATTTTGCTTCCATGTGGTCGTAGCCTCTGTCGAGGTGGTAGATGCGGTCAATCAAAGTCTCACCGTCTGCCACCAGCCCGGCAATCACCAAGCTGGCCGAGGCGCGCAAATCGGTTGCCATCACAGTTGCCCCGGACAATTTTTCAACGCCTTCCATGATCGCTACTTTGCCTTCAATTTGAATTTTTGCACCAAGGCGCACCATTTCATTGACGTGCATGAAACGGTTTTCAAAAATCGTTTCAGTCACGCTAGCCGAGCCGCTTGATACCGCATTCAGGGCCATAAACTGCGCCTGCATGTCAGTCGGGAACCCGGGGTATTCAGTGGTGCGAAACGATTGGGCTTTGAGCCGCCCGTGCGACTTCACCTCGATGTATCCGTCACCCGCAGTAACAGTAGCGCCCGCTTCACGTAGCTTGTCAATGACCGCATCCAAGTGGTCGGCACGACCATTGATCAGCTTGACGTCACCACCGGCGGCGGCTACCGCACACAAAAACGTGCCAGCCTCAATACGGTCAGCCACCACCTGGTGTGTACAGCCGTGGAGGCGCTCAACGCCCTGAATACGAATGCGCCGCGTGCCGTGGCCTTCAATTTTTGCGCCCATTTTGATCAGCATTTCAGCCAAATCGCCGATTTCAGGCTCTTGCGCAGCGTTCTCCAAAATGGTTTCGCCCTCTGCAAGCGTGGCGGCCATCAGGAAGTTTTCAGTGCCAGTGACGGTGACCATGTCTGTGGTGATGCTGCAACCTTTAAGGCGCGTGCGGCCTGCGGGGAGCTTGGCAATCATGTAGCCGTGCTCCACAACAATTTCAGCGCCCATCGCTTGCAAGCCTTTGATGTGCTGGTCTACAGGCCGCGAGCCAATGGCACAACCGCCAGGCAAAGACACCGTAGCCTCGCCAAAACGCGCCAGCAAAGGGCCCAGTGCCAGCACGGATGCGCGCATGGTTTTCACCAACTCATAAGGCGCTTCAGGCGAACTCAACGCACCTGCGTTGAGAACAACCGTACTTTGCACGGATTGGTCGCGCTCGGCAGAAACACCCATGTTGCGCACCAGCTTGAGCATGGTTGACACGTCTTGCAAGCCGGGCACGTTTTCAAGCGTGACGGTGTCGGCAGTCAGAAGCGCGGCGCAAAGCTCAGGCAAGGCAGCATTTTTTGCGCCTGAAATAGTGACTATGCCGTTCAGCGCATTGCCGCCCTTGATGAGAATCTTGTCCATGGCTTTGATCTGAAAATTGAAATTTAAGAGTTAGCTGCCCACTCGGCGGGCGTAAAGGTTTTCATAGACAGAGCATGCACCTCGTTGGTTTGAATGCGGCCCCCCAGCGTTGCGTACACCTTTTGGTGACGCTGGATAAGGCGCTGACCCTCAAACGCGCTGGAAACAATCGTTGCGTACCAATGCTGGCCGTCACCAGACAGCTCAATGTGCTCGCAAGACAAGCCGCTGGAAATTATGGTTTGAAGTTCTTCACTGGTCATAGTTTTATCTTTAGGACACCAAAGTCAATCTTTTTTCAAGCAGGGGCTGCGGAACTAGCTCTGCCAGGCCGCAGGCGCAGGCCTTGCAGGCCGCCGGGCTGCGTAACGCAGCCCTTCTTCGTGCCGTCCAACCCTGCGCTGGCAGGCTTTGAGCCTCGGCACTCAGCCCCACGGGGCTGGAGCCTGCGGCTCCGAACCTGCCTGCGCAGGTTTGGACAGGCGACAGAAACGCAGCCTCTTGCAAGCGGCGGCCTGCAAGATGCAGAGAATTGCGCGTTGTGAATGAACGTGGGGGCATCATGTTCTGATTTTGTAGCCGGTGCGCAGCATGTTGACAGCAATCGCGCTCACTAAAAGCAAAGCTGCCGACACAATTCCTAAACTGAGCCAGGGCGACACGTCGCTCACGCCAAAAAAGCCGTACCTGAAGCCATCAATCATGTAGAAAAACGGATTCAAATGGCTAACAGTTTGCCAAAACGGCGGCAGCGAGTGGATGGAGTAAAACACGCCGCTTAAAAATGTCATGGGCATGATGACGAAGTTTTGGAACGCCGCCATCTGGTCAAATTTGTCCGACCACAGCCCGGCGACTACGCCCAGCGCGCCCAGCATGGCTGCACCCAGGAGGGCAAAACTCACAATCCACAGCGGGTACACAAAGTCGGGACGGCCAAAATACGCCGTGACCGCAAAGACGCCCGCACCCACCAGCAAACCGCGCGCCACTGATGCACCAACATAAGCAAAAAACCAGTGCCAATGCGACAGCGGCGTGAGCAATACAAACACCAAGCTGCCCATAATTTTGCTTTGAATCAGCGAAGACGAGCTGTTGGCAAACGCGTTCTGCAGCACGCTCATCATGACCAGGCCCGGCACTAAAAAGGCGGTGTAGCTCACACTTCCGTAAACCTTGACCTGGCCTTCAAGCACATGGCCAAAAATCAGCATGTACATCACGGCGGTAAGCACCGGTGCGCCCACGGTTTGGAAACCAACTTTCCAGAACCGCAAAGTTTCTTTGTAAAGCAGGGTTTGCCAGCCGGTCATGCCGCTACCCCTGTTTTGCCGGACATGACATCAAGAAACACATCCTCCAAGTCAGCCTTGCGGATTTCAATGTCCTCGGCCACCAGCCCCGCTTGACGAACTGCCGCCAAATACTGCTCAATCTCGTTGGCGTTGTGCGCCGGAAACTGCACAATTCTGCCTGTAATACGTGCCTGGCGCATCAATTCATGGGGCAATTCGCTATCAATTTTGAATCTAAGTACATTTGAAGAAGCAGCTTTCAGCAACTCGGACGTATTGGCCAAAGCAACCACTTTGCCCTGCTTGAGCATGGCAATCCGGCTGCACAGCGCCTCGGCTTCCTCCAGGTAGTGCGTGGTCAGCAGCACCGTGCTGCCCTGCTTGTTGAGCTTGGCAACAAATTGCCAAAGCGTTTGCCGCAGCTCTACATCAACGCCGGCGGTGGGCTCGTCAAGCACAATTACCTGCGGCTTATGCACCAGGGCTTGGGCCACCAACACGCGGCGCTTCATGCCGCCAGACAGCTGGCGCATGTTGGCGTTGGCTTTGTCGGCCAGGCCGAGGCTTGTGAGCAGCTCGTCAATCCATGCGTCGTTGGATTTGATGCCAAAGTAACCAGATTGAATGCGCAGCGCTTCGCGCACGGAAAAAAACGGGTCGAACACGAGTTCTTGCGGCACCACACCTAAAACGCGGCGGGCAGCGGCGTAGTCGGTGACGACATCATGGCCGTGCACCGCCACTTTTCCCTCGCTGGCTCTGGACAAGCCCGCCAAAATGCTGATGAGGGTGGTTTTACCAGCGCCATTGGGACCCAGCAAACCAAAAAATTCGCCTTGCTGGATATCAAAAGATACATCGTCAAGGGCCTTAATGGTGGGCCCGGTTTGTTTGCGTGCGGGAGGGTAAGTTTTAAAAACCGATTGAAATGAAATAGCTGGCATTGGCCCACCATTTTACGAGGGTAACGCCCAGTAGCTGACCCGCAGACCCAAAAGACTTAAGAACTAAAACCCAGTGCTTTAACTTTGTTCAATCGAATCATCAGTTTCAAGCAACTGCGCTACACCGTACAGCGTAGCAAGCTGAACCAGCTTGCTGGGCAAATCCCTGGCCGAGAACTGTTTTCCCAGCGCCAGCGCTTCACGCCTGCAAGCCAACAAGACAGCCAACGCCGAAGAATCGAACTCGCGCAGCTGGTCAGCCTTGACGACCACCACAGGGGCTTGCGCAGATATCTGACTTTTCAAACTGCGCGCGAGCGCGTCTGCATCGTCGTGGGTAAGCTTGGCGGGCAGGTTCAGCATTTGGTCAAGCCACAGTTGAATCGGCGCAATTAGGGCTTTTTGGCCGAATTGCTTTTGTTGCGCTCTGCCAATGTTGCTATCAGGCCATCTACTCCCTTGGCAGTGATTTCTTGCGCAAATTGAGTCCGGTACGTTTCTACCATCCACACGCCCAGCACGTTCAGGTCATAGATTTTCCAGGCGTTGCCGACCTTTTCCATACGGTAATCGAGCTGCACAGGGTCGCCCCGACCCAACACCTCGGTGCGCACAACCACTTCGGTATCAGCCGCCACTGCCCGCAGCGGTTTGACGCTGATCGACTGGTCTTTGACTTGCGATAACGCGCCGGAGTAAGTACGCACCAGCAATGCCTTGAACTCATCTTGCAGGCGTTTTTGCTGCTCAGGGGTTGCCTGACGCCAATTGCGACCAACCGCAGCAGCGGTCATGCGCGTGAAATTCACGTTCGGCATGATCTGGTTGTCAACCAGCGCACTGATTTTTGCGACATCGCCTAGCTGCATGGCTTTGTCGGCCTTGATGCTTTCCATGACTTCCGACGAAATACGTTTAATCAACGCATCCGGCGCCTCGTCAGCGGCGCTCGACAACCCGGTTGAAACGGCCATTACCAAACCAAGCATTAAAGTGGCGAAGCGGCCAGTCAGGGAGGCAAAAGGTTTACTGCTGATCATATAAATGTTCGTCTTTCAAGAAAAAGTGACTGGGAATAAATCCCTTGCGCACATACAACGCACCGGATCAAATCAGGTGGACAAGGGTTGTGTCAAGCTGCAAACACCAAGCGGTTTGGTGTTATTTGGGTACAGCACGAGGGTTGGCACGGTTGGTCCGCGGAGGCGAGCCTGCTGGCGTTTTTTGACTCCCTTCGGGCAGGTCAAAGCGCTCTTCAAGTGCTGACGGCGCACCCCTGCCTGCAATTCCAGCCCGCTTACGCTGCAGATAAGCGTCCCTGGCGAAAGCATATTTGTCAAGGGATGCCAGATCCAGCAGTTCACTGGCCTGCAAAAAGCCGGCGCGAAGATCGACCACGCGCAATACGGTCAACGAGTTGCGGGTTGGAACATCACTCAGGTTGGTGACGACGTCGGTGCTACCCTCAATAACAGTGCCAACTGCATCTCTGACCGAAGACGAGCCCAGTACGGGCAGCACAATGTACGGTCCAGAACCAATTCCCCAGACCCCAAGGGTTTGGCCAAAGTCCTGGGGATGGCGTTCCAAGTCCATTTCGCTGCCAACGTCCAGCAGCCCGCCCAGGCCGAAGACAGTATTCACCCCTAAGCGCAAGAATGTTTCAACAGCGTCTTGCGGCTTTGCCTGCAAAACATTGTTGATAAGCGTGCGAACGTCCAAAAGGTTTTCAAAGAAATTACCCACACCAGTGCGTACCGGCGCCGGAGTCACATTTTTGTAAGCGGTGGCAACAGGCTTGAAAATCGCGCGGTCAAGTCCGTCATTGAACTGAAAAACTGTTCGGTTCAGCGGCTCAAGCGGATCGGCTGGATTCGCATTGGGCCCGCTGGCGCAGCCTTGCAGGACACCCAGCAAAAGGCCTATCGCAACGATGCAAACACGGTTTTGTTTCAAGGCAAGAGAATTCATTTTTTGTCTGCCGCTGGCGGCGCTGGAGTCGAAGGTTCTGGAGATTTCGTGTCGGCAGCTTTGCTGAACAAAAACTGGCTTATGAGGTTTTCGAGTACTACAGCCGACTGGGTTTGTTTGATCACGTCACCGGCCGCCATGTTTTTATCACTGCCGCCAGCTTCGACGCCAATGTATTGCTCGCCCAGCAAACCGCTGGTCAATATCTTCAGGGACGAGTCTTTGGGAAATGCATACTTGCTCTCCATTGCTAGATGAACACTGGCTTGATAAGACTTGTCATCGAATGTAATACTCTCGACGCGCCCGATAACCACGCCCGCGCTTTTCACAGCTGCTCGCGCCTTCAGGCCGCCAATGTTGTCGAATTTGGCTGTTACTTTGTACGCAGTATCAAAATTCAGTGAAAGCAGATTTGCAGATTTAAGCGCCAGAAACAAAACCGCCGCTGCGCCGATCAGCACAAACAAACCTACCCAGAAATCATTTTTTGAACGTTGCATTTTTTCAGTCTTTCAAAATCTGTTGCACGCTGTGCGCAGACAGAAACTTGATGTTTTCATTTTGGCATGTCTGATCAAGTTGGGCACGGAGCGCATTTCAAACGCTGAACATCAGCGTAGTGAGTAGAAAATCCAGTCCCAGAACGGCCAGCGAAGCAACCACCACGGTGCGGGTGGTTGCGCGCGACACACCCTCCGGCGTTGGCTGCGCCTCAAACCCTTGGTACAGTGCCACAAAAGTTACCGTGACACCGAAAACGAAGCTTTTGATAACGCCATTGCCTACGTCACGCCACACATCAACGCCTGACTGCGTTTGGCTCCAGAACGACCCTGCATCAACACCGATCATCACCACGCCGACAAACCAGCCGCCCATCACGCCGACCGCACTGAACACAGCTGCAAGCAACGGCATTGCAATAATGCCGCCCCAAAAACGGGGCGCCAAAATACGCTGCACCGGGTCAACCGCCATCATTTCCATAGCAGACAACTGCTCGCCAGCCTTCATCAAGCCAATTTCTGCCGTCAGTGCCGTTCCGGCTCGCCCCGCAAAAAGCAGCGCTGTGACCACCGGGCCAAGTTCACGCACCAGGCTCAGCGTAACAAGTAGGCCAAGGGTATCGGCTGCGCCAAAGCGCTGTAGCGTGTAATAGCCCTGCAGCCCCAACACAAAACCCACAAACAAACCAGACACACCAATCAGCGCCAGCGAGTAATTACCTAAAAACAAAATTTGGTCACGCACCAACCCAAAACGGCCCAGCGCGCTGCCGCTGGTAACCACCAAACGGATAAAAAGGCGTGCGGCGTGCCCCAAATGGCTTAGCTGCTGGCGCACCGAAAACCCAATATTGGCAACCACGCCACCGTTACTGACCGGTTTGCTGCTGCTCATGAGTGATTTCTTTTTTCCGCTTTAGCCGCAGGGCCAAAATCCGCCGCGACATCAAGCCCAGGGTAGTGAAATTTGACCGGACCCTCGCTTAATGCATTGACAAACTGGTGCACCAATGGGTCGCTTGAATGCCGCACTTCATCGGGTGTGCCCTGCGCGGCGATGCCGCCGTTGGCCAAGATAATTACTTTGTCGGCGATACGAAAAGTTTCTTCCAGATCATGTGACACCACGATGCTGGTGATTCCCAACGTGTCATTAAGCTGGCGAATCAATTGGGCTGCCGTGCCAAGCGAAATCGGGTCTAGCCCAGCGAACGGCTCGTCGTACATGATGAGCTCCGGGTCTAGCGCAATGGCACGGGCTAGCGCGACGCGGCGCGCCATACCACCAGAAATTTCACTGGGCATTAGATCCCGTGCGCCGCGCAGCCCAACTGCGTTGAGCTTCATCAGCACAATGTCGCGTATCAGCTCGGCTGCCAGCTCAGTGTGCTCCCGCAAGGGAAAAGCCACGTTGTCGAACACACTTAAATCTGTAAACAGTGCACCAAACTGGAACAGCATGCCCATGCGCCTACGCGCCCGGTAAAGCTCGGCTTGGCGCATGTGTCCGACGTCATGGCCGTCAAAAAGCACCGCGCCGCTGGTGGGTTTTTGCTGCCCGCCAATCAGGCGGAGCACAGTGGTTTTGCCGCCTCCTGACGCGCCCATCAAGGCGGTAACTTTTCCGCGGGGCACCGACAAGGAGACGTTGTCCAAAATGAGGCGATCAGCCGCCCCGCCACCATATGAAAACGAGACGTCTTTGAATTCAACTAAGTTTGTAGACGCAGAGGTCGGGGTAGGCATAAGTGTCAAGGGGTTCTGGTGTGGCAGCAGCAATTGCCCTCCTGCCATGATAAGTGCAACAAATGAAACAGTAATGAAGCGCAGATGATGTTGGTGTAGGACATCGAGACAAACGGACACATTATTGGACACGCTTTTTATTGCTACTAAATTTATAGCTTCTTACGCCCGTTTTTGTTGCGCTAGAGGCACATTTTATCTATTAAGTCTGCACAAGCCGCTTCGCCTTGGCAATCGACATCAACATGCCGACCGCCAGCCCCAGCGTCACCATTGCGGTGCCGCCATAGCTGATGAACGGCAAGGGCACGCCAACGACCGGCAAGATGCCGCTGACCATACCCATGTTTACAAAGGCATAGGTGAAGAAAATCATAGTCAGGGCGCTGGCCAGCAGCCTGGAAAAAAGCGTGGGCGCGTCCATCGCGATGGCCAAGCCGCGAAGAATCAGGAAAATAAACGCGACGATCAGCAGCAAATTGCCCACCAGGCCAAACTCTTCAGAAAAAGCCGCAAAAATAAAGTCGGTCGTGCGTTCGGGAATGAATTCAAGGTGCGTCTGGGTGCCGGCCATAAAACCCTTGCCAAACAGCCCCCCCGAGCCGATGGCAATCATGCCCTGAATAATGTGAAAGCCCTTGCCCAAAGGGTCTCGGGACGGGTCCAGCAGTGTGCAAATACGTTGCTGCTGGTAGTCGTGCAGCACTGGCCAGCGCATACCGTCGGCGCACAGCTGGGGTTCAAACCACACCAGCAAAGCCATGCCGACTAGCCCGAGCAGCACAGGTGGCGCTATCAGCTTCCAGCTCAAACCCGCAAAAAAGATCACCGCCAAACCCGCAGCCAGCACCAAAAGCGAAGTCCCCAAGTCGGGCTGCTTCATGATCAACCCCACTGGCACGACCAAAAGCGCTCCAGCGACCAGAAAATCAAGCGGTCGCAACTGGCCTTCACGCTTTTGAAACCACCAGGCCAGCATTAAGGGCATGGCAATTTTTAAAATCTCGCTTGGCTGGATCACCACGCCTACGTTCAGCCATCGGCGTGCTCCCTTTTTTGTAATGCCGAAAATCGCCACGGCAATCAAAAGCCCCACGCCAATGACGTACAAAGGCACGGCCAGCGACATCAAACGCTGAGGCGAGATTTGCGCCACCACAAACATGATGAATCCCGCAATCAGCATGTTGCGGCCATGGTCCACAAAACGGCTTCCGTGGTCAAACCCGGACGAGTACATGATGAGCAAGCCAGCGCACGCCAGCATAAACACGGCAAAGGCCAGCAAGCCATCGAAGCCGCTAACAAACGGCGTCGCGCGCTTTAAAAGAGAGGGTTTGTCAAATACGGCAGCCATCCGCAATTATCAGCGAGCTTGCCTAACCTTTTTTACGCGAATAAAACACAGCCGCTGATTACACTGGTGCCAACATATTTAGGGGTTGCGTTTTGTTTGTATTGTTTGAAGAAGCCGGAAAGCACTTGGCCGGTCGTATTTTGGCAGAGGCTGACAGCTCGCTGCAGGTGGAGCTTGACTCAGGTAAGCGCGTCAAGGTCAAAGCCGCGAACGCATTGGTCAAGTTTGAAAAGCCCGCGCCGGCTGAGCTGATCGCTGCCGCACAAAAACTGAGCGAGGACATAGACCTGGAGCTGGCATGGGAGTTCGCCAGTGAAGAAGAGTTTGGTTTTGCTGATTTGGCACGAGATTACTTCAGCGCTGATCCGGCAAAACCTGCAACGCTGGAGCAACAGTGCGCAGCGCTTTTCAAGCTGTTTGACGCGCCGCACTACTTCAGGCGCGCTGGCCGGGGCAAGTTTAAAAAAGCTCCACTCGAGATTCTTCAGCTTGCGCTGGCAGCCATCGAAAAGAGGAAGCAGACCGCCTTGCAAATTACTGCCTGGGCCACCGAGCTGGCGGCGGGCACCTGCCCTGAGCCAATTCGCGAACAGCTCTACAAAATTTTATTCAAACCCGATAAAAATACCAGTGAATACAAGGCGGTGGTTGAGGCCGCCAAGTCCACCCACACCGCACCGCTTGATTTGTTGCAGCGCGCGGGAGCTATCGCTTCGCCGTACCTGTTTCATTACAAACGTTTTTTGTTCGAGAACTTTCCGAAGGGCACCGGTTTTCCTGAGCTAACTGCGCCGCGACACACCGAAAATCTCCCGTTGGCCAACGTCAAAGCGTTTTCAATTGACGACTCTGCCACCACTGAAATTGACGATGCGCTTTCAGTCACGGGGCTCGGCAGCGGCACCATCACAATGGGTATTCACATCGCCGCACCAGGCCTGGCTGTGTTGCCCGCCAGCCCCATCGACCAGCTTGGCCGCGCGCGCTTGTCTACGGTGTACATGCCGGGCTACAAACTCACGATGTTGCCCGATGCGGTGGTACAAAACTACACGCTGCAGGAAGGCCGTAACTGCCCTTCCGTGTCGCTCTACATCACGCTAGATGAAGCCACGCTGGCCATCACTGAATCGCATACCCGTCTGGAGCTGGTGCCCATTGCTGCCAACCTGCGCCACGATGTGTTGGATGCTACGTTTACTGAAGCGTTTTTCAGCGCTACCGATTCAATAGCTGCTAGCGCCCATATTGATTGGTCTGAAGAGCTTATTTTCTTGTATAGACTGGCCAGGCACCTGAAAGCCGAGCGGGAAGTTGCACGCGGCAAGCCCGAAAACTTCAACCGTCCGGACTACAACTTTAAACTCGACAACCCCAGCGGACAGGAGCCAGTGGGCAGCGAGCAGGTCACCATCACCACGCGCCAACGCGGTGCGCCACTCGATTTGATCGTGGCCGAAGCCATGATTTTGGCCAACAGCACTTGGGGCAACTGGTTGTCGGAGCATGGCGTGCCGGGTATTTACCGCAGCCAGGCCAGCCTGGCACCAGGCGTGAAAGCGCGCATGGGTACCAAGGCGTTGCCGCACGCCGGGCTGGGGGTAAAAAGTTACGCGTGGTCCACCTCCCCGCTGCGCCGCTACACAGATTTGGTCAACCAGTGGCAAATCATTGCGTGCGTCAAACACGGCCGTACCGCGGCGTTGGCAGCGCCGTTTAAGCCCAAAGACGCGGAGCTGTTCTCGATCATTTCCGGGTTTGATGCCGCCTACAGCGCCTACAACGCCTACCAAAATGGCATCGAGCGTTATTGGACGCTGAAATACCTGCAACAAAACGGCATCACCGAGATCACCGCAACGGCCTTCAAAGACCATTTGGTGCGTGCCGACGACCTGCCACTGGTGCTGCCAGCGAGCGGTGCGCTTGGCCTGCCGCGTGGCGCCAAAGTACGCGTGAAGCTGGGCGAGATTGATGAGATCACGCTCGACATTACAGGCGCTGTCATTGAGCGGCTGGACTTGGGCGATCGCGCGGCCGCCCCAGACAGTGAAGGCAACGGCGATGCAGAAGATGAAGACGATGCACCAGCGGGCCCAATTGCGATTGCTGTGGATGTAAGCGATGCGCCTGAAGAGGAACAAACGGCTGGCGCCAGTCCAGTTTAGGCGCGGTTTCTCTCTGATAATCCGATTCAGTGAAATCACTCAGCACTCTTCAAATTGCCCTGTTGGCGTCTGCTACGTTGCACGTGGTGGTGCTGACAACACGCTTTATCGATCCTGAGCGTTTTGACCGCGTTTTTAAAGACACGCCGCTGGAAGTGATTTTGGTGAACGCCAAATCCAACGAAAAGCCGGACGTGGCAAAAGCCATTGCGCAAACTTCACTAGCGGGCGGTGGCGATACGGAAAAGGGCCGGGCCACGTCGCCGCTACCGCCATCGGCCTTCACCAACCTGGGCGACGCGGCTGAAGAAGCGCAGCGCAAAGTTGAGTCCATGCAAGAGCAACAAACCCAGCTGTTGGCGCAGATTAAAAAAGAGCTGGCGACCATGCCGCCGCCCGATCCAAAGTTGCCCACCAACGACCCAGTGCAGTCTGAACGCGAAGAAAAACGCAAGCAACTTATCAAAATCTTGGCGGAAATTGAAAAACGCATTAATGAAGAAAATGCGCGCCCCAAAAAACGTTACATCAGCCCCGCAACGCGTGAGGAGGTGTACGCGATTTACTACGACAGCCTGCGCCGCAAAATTGAAGACAAGGGCACCACCAACTTTCCCGAACTGGCTGGTAAAAAACTGTACGGCGAGCTGACCATGATCGTGACTGTGAACTTTGATGGCCGCATTTTGGCCACCGAAGTGGTGGAAACCTCGGGCAACCTGACGCTCGACCGCCGGGCTCAAACGATTGTAAAAGGCACCGGCCCTTTTGAAAAATTCAGCGATGCCATGCGCCGCAAAGCAGACCAGATTGTGGTGGTTTCGCGCTTTAAATTCACTCGGGACGAGACGCTTGAAACCAAGCTGACCGAACGATGACCGCCGCACCATGAAAGGTTTGCTGCGATTGGCCGTGTTGGCGCTGCTGGCGGGCATCGCTTTGCAACTGTACTTCGTGGCACGCATTGCTTTGATGGCGGTTGTAAATCCTGAATCCACAACGTTTGAACGCTCTGCGGTTTACAGCGTAGCCACAAGTACCGGCAGCCTGAAGTGGCGGCAGCAGTGGACACCCTACAACGAAATTTCGGACAACCTCAAAAAGGCCGTGATTGCATCTGAAGATGCCAGCTTCAATACGCATGAAGGCGTGGACGTTGAGGCGCTGGAAAAGGCTTGGGAAAAAAATGCCAAAGCCGATGCGCGGGCCGAGCAACGCTTGCAACAGTCGGCAAACAAACCGCCCGGCAATAAAGTAAATGTAAAGCCGCCAAAAATCATCGGCGGCTCCACCATCACTCAACAGTTGGCAAAAAACCTGTTTCTGTCAGGTGAACGCACACTGCTGCGCAAAGGCCAGGAACTGGTGCTTACGCTGCTGCTGGAGCAGCTTTTAAGCAAGCAGCGCATCTTGGAGATTTACCTGAACAATGTTGAATGGGGCGAAGGCGTTTTTGGCGCAGAGGCAGCGGCGCAGTACTACTACCGAAAGCCTGCTTCCAAACTCAGCGCCTACGAAGCAGCTCGCCTGGCGGTCATGCTGCCGCGGCCCAAGTACTTTGAAACGCGGCCCAATTCAGGCTACTTGTCTTCACGCGCCAGCACCATCGCTGCGCGCATGGGCGGAGTGGAGATTCCGTGATTTTTCGACAGGCCGCCCCCAAAAAAATCGCACTGGCGTTCAGTCCAGCTTCGTACGCACAGCGACAAGCGTGGGGGCTAACATGCGAGCAAAGCTGATGGGGCTGTTTTTGCTTGGGCTGATCCGCATCCTGACGGGCGCGCAAGCCCGCTGGCAGGGTTGCCCCCCAAAGGCAGAGCAGCGAATCTACTTTGCAAACCACCAAAGCCATGCCGACCTGGTGTTGATGTGGGCAGCACTGCCAGAAGAACTGAGAAGCATCACGCGGCCAATCGCGGCAAAAGACTACTGGACCAAAACGCCGTTTAAAAAATGGATTACCACTGCCGTTTTCAACGCGATTTATGTTGACCGGGCAAAAACTGGCGAGCAGGATCCGCTCGAGCCTTTGATCGACGCACTACAAAGCGGTGACTCGGTGATTTTGTTTCCTGAGGGCACGCGCGGCAACCAGGAAGAGCCGCAAAAATTCAAGTCGGGCTTGTACAACCTGGCGCAAAAATTCCCGAATGTGGTGCTGGTGCCGGCCTGGATCAACAATGTGCAGCGCGTGATGCCGAAAGGCGAAGTTGTGCCCGTTCCGATTTTGTGTTCAGTGACTTTTGGCACTCCGATTGCGCTCGGTGCGGACGAAGAACGCAGTGATTTTCTAACCCGCGCGCGGCTGGCGGTACTTAGTCTCAGGGAAACCTGATGACGAGTTTTCTGCGCAACCTCACGCCATCGCAGCAGGTCGGCTTGCTGTTTGTATTTGTATTTGGAGCGCTGGTGCTGGTCAGCATTTATGGTTTTGTCATGTCGATGAAAGACAACGCCGAAGACGACGCCAACAGCCAGAAGATCAAGGACTTCAACGGCCTGCTACGCACCTCATGGCTAATGTCGGTCGTGTTCTGGGTGGGCTGGACGCTGGGTGAAACCATGGCCACGGTGCTTTTTGCCATCGTCGCGTTTTTCGCGCTGCGTGAGTTCATCACACTCTCGCCCACCCGCCAGGGCGACCACAACAGCCTGGTCATCGCTTTTTTTATTGTGTTGCCTGTGCAGTTTGCACTGGTCATCACGCGCCATTTTGATCTGGTCACGGTGTTTATTCCAGTATACGTTTTTTTAGCTATCCCGGTGGTGGGTGCGCTGGCGGGTGACACGCGGCATTTTTTGGAGCGCAACGCCAAGCTGCAGTGGGGCATCATGGTATGTATTTATGGCATCAGCCATGTGCCTGCCCTGCTGCTGCTCAAGTTTCCAAGCTACCAGGGTAAAAATGCTTTTCTGGTTTTCTTTTTAGTCTTTGTGGTGCAGACCTGCATGATCGTTCAGCACCTCGTAGGCAAGCGCCTTGGCAAAGCGCCAAGCGCACCGGGCATCAGCAAGAGTTTCAACTGGACCAGCTGGTTTATCGCGGTGGTGGTGGCCAGTTTGGTGGGCGGAGTGATGGCAGGGCTGACACCATTCAAGCCCGCTCAAGCAGTGGCGATGGCCATGATTGCCTGCGTTGCCGGCTCGCTCGGGCATTTGGTCATGAAAGCGTTAAAACGCGACCGGGGTATCACCAATTGGGGCAGTGAGGGCAAATCAGTGACTGGGGCCAGCGGCCTGCTGGACCGGGTGGATGCGTTGTGCTTTGCAGCACCTGTGTTCTTTCATTCGGTTCGCTGGTACTTCGGGATCTGAATTAGTGTTCAAATCAGTTTGTAGCGCGCATAATGCGCGCGTAAAAAGCTACTAATTTAATAGCGTATGCGTATACTCGGCATTGACCCTGGACTACAAATTACTGGTTTCGGCGTAGTCGATGTTGACGGTCAGAACCTGCGCTATGTTGCCAGCGGTACGATTAAAACCACGCATCTGGATCGCGGTGATTTACCTGCCCGTTTGAAGGTGTTGTTTGACGGAATACGGGAAGTGGTGGAGCGCTACCAGCCAGAGTGCTCCAGCGTCGAGATTGTTTTCGTCAACGTCAACCCACAGGGCACACTGCTACTCGGGCAAGCCCGAGGAGCTTGCATCACGGCGCTGGTGTCTTGCGATTTACCGGTGGCGGAATACACAGCTCTGCAGTTGAAAAAAGCGATTGCTGGCTACGGCAAGGCAGGCAAAGCAGAGGTCCAGCAAATGGTGATGCGCCTGCTCAAGTTGCCGGCCCTACCAGGCAAAGATGCCGCGGATGCGCTGGGGCTGGCGATCACGCACGCGCATGCGGGCAGGTCGAGCGCAATTTTGGCTGCGGCTACGTCGCTCAAACCCAAGTCGAGCGCAGCGTACAAGGCGGGTCGAAGCTACTAGATACAGGTTTTTCGGAAATCGAGCACTCAAGCAATGCGCTCCAAAATTAGCACGCCAAAAAACCCCAGCCCTGCAATCAAGGTCCATTTCAAGAGGATAAGCCCATAGCGCTTAAATCGTTCTTGCCCGGTGCCAGCATAGAACATGAAGCACACCACCGAACCCAGCAACATTAGCAAAACCAGCCAGCGAAACAAAAGCACGATTTATTCCTTGCTTACCAGGCACGCGCCAACGTGGCAAAGCCTTCGGGTGCGCGCTTTTCATCATCGAACGTGACGACTTCAAAAGCATCTGGGCGCGACAGTAGCTCCCTGAGCAGCTTGTTGTTGAGCGCATGGCCTGAGCGAAACGCACTGTACGCCGCCAGCAGCGGCTTACCCAGCAAATGCAAATCGCCCATGGCGTCCAAGATTTTGTGTTTTACAAACTCGTCGTTGTAGCGCAGGCCTTCGGTGTTGAGTACTTTGTAGTCGTCCATCACGATGGCGTTGTCCAGGCCACCACCCATCGCCAGGCCATTGGCGCGCATCATTTCAACGTCTTTGGTAAAGCCGAAGGTGCGGGCTCTGGCGATGTCGCGGGTGTAGGAGCCTGAGCCCATGTCAAATTCAACGCACTGACCCGTTGAATCAACTGCCGGGTGGTCAAATTCGATTTCAAAACTGAGCTTGTAGCCCTCGTAAGGCGTCAAGCGCGCCCATTTGGTGGCGGCGCCTTCGCCTTCACGCACTTCAACCGGCTTTAAAACCCTGACAAAGCGCTTGGCGGCGTTTTGCAGTTCGATGCCTGCCGATTGCAATAAAAATACAAACGATGAAGCCGAGCCATCGAGAATGGGAACCTCTTCGGCTGTGATGTCCACGTAAAGGTTGTCAATGCCCAAGCCCGCGCAGGCTGACATCAGGTGTTCAACCGTTAAGACTTTGGCGCTACCGTTTGAAATGGTTGAAGCCAGGCGAGTGTCTGTAACTGCGGTTGCCGACACCGTAATATCCACCGTCTGCGGTAGATCAACCCGGCGAAAAACGATGCCAGTGTCTACCGCAGCAGGCCGCAGAGTGAGTTCCACGCGCTGGCCGCTGTGCAGGCCAACCCCTACTGCTTTGGTGAGTGTTTTGAGGGTTCGTTGGGCAAGCATATCGATAGTTTAAGTTTTCCTGAATGCCCAGTGTTTTCCACGCCTTCTGCCTTTGGCAGAAGGCGTGGTCTGACTATCAGTCAGCCTGTTTTCTCAGGAACGCAGGTATCTCAAAATCATCCATGCCGCCAGACGCCAGCGCATCTACCTTGGCAGCCGCCTGCGTGCGGTTGGTTCGCCACACGCTTGGCACAGACATGTTGCCGTAGTCTGGCTGGCCTGAACCTGAACCCATCGACGGCTGCGCAGAATGGCCCATGCCTGCTACTGCGTTCAGCGTTGGAACATTGAACGGCACGTTATCGGTTCCGGTACGCAGCACTTGCAGTGGCGGCGCATGGCGGCGCACGCCCTGGCGGCTGAGGCCCGTGGCCACCACCGTCACGCGAATGTCTTCACCCAGCTTGTCGTCGTACGCCGCACCATAAATCACGTGCGCATCGGGCGACGCATAAGCGCGAATGGTGTTCATTGCCAGCTTGGACTCGCTGAGTTTGAGCGAACCTTTGGCCGCGGTCACCAACACCAGTACACCTTTGGCGCCAGACAAATCAATGCCTTCAAGCAGTGGGCAAGCCACCGCCTGCTCAGCCGCGATACGGGCGCGGTCTGGTCCGCTGGCCACTGCAGTGCCCATCATGGCTTTACCAGGCTCACCCATTACAGTGCGCACGTCTTCAAAGTCGACATTGACGTTACCGTACTCGTTGATGATTTCTGCAATACCCCCAACGGCGTTTTTCAGCACGTCGTTGGCATGCGCAAACGCCTCATCCTGCGTGACTTCGTCGCCGAGTACTTCCAGCAGCTTTTCATTGAGCACTACGATCAGTGAGTCAACGTTGGCTTCAAGTTCAGCCAGGCCCAAATCGGCATTCGTCATGCGGCGGCCGCCTTCAAACTCGAACGGCTTGGTAACAACACCTACCGTCAAAATTCCCATCTCTTTGGCGATGCGAGCAATCACGGGTGCTGCACCCGTGCCGGTACCGCCGCCCATACCTGCGGTGATGAACAGCATGTGCGCACCATCAATAGCGCTGCGAATGTCGTCGACCGCCATCTCTGCTGCATCGCGGCCTTTGTCTGGCTTGCTGCCTGCACCCAGCCCGCTGCCGCCCAACTGAATGGTTTTGTGCGCGCTACCACGCGTGAGAGCTTGCGCATCGGTGTTGGCGCAGATGAACTCTACGCCCTGCACACCGCACGCAATCATGTGGCCGACAGCGTTGCCGCCGCCGCCGCCGACACCAATCACCTTGATTTGTGTGCCTTGGTTGAACTCTTCGATTTCAATCATTTCGATGCTCATGGGGAGCCTCCTGTTTCAGTTAAATTGCAGTTGCCTAAAAAAAATCGTTTTGTGTTTTGGGTGGTTTTTTATGAAGGCGGATCAGCGCCTCCTGACCGGGTGTGTGGCGGTGCAGTAGGAACAAAAGGTGGGTAGTGTTTCATAAGGGCCTCATCAGAAGTTACCTACAAACCAGTCTTTGACACGCCCAAAAGCGTTGTGTACGCTGCCCGCTTTTTGCGACACCTTGTAGCCGCGCATTCGGGCAAGGCGGGCTTCTTCCAACAGGCCCATTACCGTGGCGGCTCTCGCTTGCGCAACCATGTCGTAAAGTGAACTTGAGTAGCGCGGAATTCCGCGCCGCACCGGCTTTAAAAAAATATCTTCACCCAGCTCGACCATGCCGGGCATCACGGCGCTGCCGCCAGTAATGACGATGCCCGACGACAGCACTTCCTCGTAGCCAGATTCACGAATGACCTGCTGCACCAGTTGGTAAATTTCTTCAATGCGCGGCTCAATCACACCCGCAAGGGCCTGCTTGCTGAGGAGGCGAGGCGCGCGGTCGCCCAGGCCTGGCACTTCAACCTGCGTGTCGGGGTCGGCCAGCAACTGCTTGGCGTAGCCGCTTTCTACCTTGATATCTTCTGCGTCTTTGGTGGGTGTGCGTAGCGCCATGGCGATATCGCTGGTGATCAAATCCCCGGCGATTGGAATCACTGCCGTGTGGCGGATGGCACCGCCGGTAAATATCGCTACGTCGGTGGTACCTGCGCCTATGTCTACCAACGCCACACCCAGCTCCTGCTCGTCCTGTGTTAGCACCGCCAGGCTTGATGCCAGCGGATTCAACATCAGCTGGTCAACTTCGAGGCCGCAGCGCCGTACGCATTTGATGATGTTTTCAGCAGCGCTTTGTGCGCCGGTGACTATATGAACTTTGGCCTCCAGCCGGATACCGCTCATCCCGATGGGCTCGCGTACATCCTGCCCGTCAATCACAAACTCTTGCGGCTCCACCAGCAGCAGCCGCTGATCGGTTGAAATGTTGATTGCTTTGGCAGTTTCAATCACGCGGGCAACGTCGGCCTGCGTGACTTCCTTGTCTTTTACCGCCACCATGCCGCTTGAATTAATCCCGCGAATATGGCTGCCGGTGATGCCGGTGTACACGCGCGCAATCTTGCAATCTGCCATCAGCTCGGCTTCTTTCAATGCCTGCTGAATACTCTGCACTGTCGCATCAATATTGACCACCACGCCGCGCTTGAGGCCGTTGCTGGCAGCAATGCCCAGGCCTGCCAGCTTGAGCTCACCACCGGGCATTACTTCCGCAACCACCACCATAACCTTGCTGGTGCCAATGTCCAATCCCACCACCAAGTCTTTGTATTCTTTGGCCATAGCTTTACCTTTTCACTTTCTTGTCTTCTTTGTCGCTTGCGTTGACAGTGGTGACGCCGCGCAATTTAAGTGCATAGCCGTTGCTGTAGCGCAAGTCGGCTGATTCAAGGTCTCTGCCGTATCGGGACGAGACCTGGGTAAGTGTGCTGAGAAAGCGCTGCGTACGGACGTCAATGTCGTCAACCGAGCCTTGGCCCAACTCCAGCTCGGCGCCGCTGTCCAGCTTGGCGCGCCAGCTCCCCTGGCTGGTCAGCTCAAGGCGCTCCAGCAGCGCGTCGATTTTTTCAAAGTGCGGGGCCAGCTTTCTGTAACCATCGAGCACCAGCAGCGCCTGACCGGCTGGTCCATTGAGCTGCGGCAGATCAACGGCTTCGACCTCATCCTGGTTGGCCTCAAACACTTCACCAAAGTTATTGAGCAGACGCGTATCGCCTTCAGGCCCCCAAAACGCCTCGGCACGGTGCTCTTGCAGCACGACTTTGAGGCGGTCAGGAAACTGGCGCTGCACCACGGCTCGGCGCACCCAGGGTGCAGACTCAAACACCGTACGGGCATGGGTCAGGTCTACCGTGAAAAAATTACCCGTCAGGCGCGGAGCCACGTTGGCCCGCAGCGTCAGTGCATTGTTATGGGTCATGTCGCCTTGCACAGTTATAGCGCTTAAGTTAAAAAGCGATTGACGCATCAGCCACGTCACCATTACTGCCAGAGCCATCGCTGCAAATGCCAAGCCGCACAGCAGCGTCACCAGATTCATCAGCTTGATGTCTGGCGGCAATTGAGCGGGCATTGGCAGCGCACGTGTCATGGCGCAGCTCCGTCGCTTTTTTCGTAGTCAAGTGCGGCCAGGCTGAGAATTTTCAGGCAAAGCGCTTCATAAGACATGCCGCTGGCGCGCGCAGACATGGGCACCAGCGAGTGGCTCGTCATGCCGGGCGACGTATTGACCTCCAGCAGATAAGGTTTGCGCGTTAACTTGTCAATCATCACGTCGGCTCTAGCCCAGCCACGGCAGCCGAGCGATCGGTAAGCCTTGAGCACCAGTGCCTGAATAGCGGCCTCTTCGCCGTCGGGCAGCCCGCAGGGCACCAAGTATTGGGTGGTGTCTGTGAAGTACTTGTTTTGGTAGTCGTAGTTGCCGCCGGATGCAACGATACGAATCACCGGCAATGCACAAGCCGTATCGCCTGTTCCAAGGACCGGGCACGTTACCTCATCGCCGTCGATAAATTGCTCACACAGAACGTCTGCGTCCATGGTGGCTGCTTGGTCGACGGCAGTTGCCATTTCGGCGCGGGTAAGTACTTTGCTCAGGCCAATCGACGAGCCTTCCCTGGATGGTTTAACAATCAGCGGCAGGCCGAGTGCATCAACCGCAGCGTCAACATCAGCAGCACTAAAACTTCCCCGGGTCAGCAGCACATGCTTGGGCATAGGCAAGCCGCCAGACACCAAAACGCGCTTGGTCATGACCTTGTCAATCGCAATGCTCGACGCCATCACGCCCGAGCCGGTGTAAGGTATGCCCATGAGCTCAAGCGCACCTTGCACCGTGCCGTCTTCACCGAAGCGGCCGTGCAGCGCGATGAAGCAACGCGTAAAGCCTTCTGATTTAAGCGCCCCCATGTCACGCTCATGTGGATCAAACGCATACGCATCAACTCCGCTCGAACGCAGTGCCTGAAGCACGCCGTTTCCTGACATGAGGGAGACTTCGCGCTCTGCGGACTTTCCACCCATCAGCACAGCCACCTTGCCAAATTTAGAGTCAAATTGGCTCATAGCCCAATCCTTTCGGGCGCAAGCAGCTCACTATTCGATAGCATATCAACCATTTTCTGCGGAACAGCGCCAATCGAGCCAGCGCCCATACAGAGCACCACATCGCCGGCTACGGTGTTGTCGATAATTTCTTGGGGCAGCGTGTCAATTGCATCCACGAATACAGGCTCAACCTTTCCCGCCACGCGCAAGGCGCGTGCAAGCGCACGTCCATCGGCGGCCACAATGGGCTGCTCGCCCGCCGCATAAACTTCAGACAAAAGCACCGCATCGGCCAAGCCAATGACTTTGACGAAGTCTTCAAAACAGTCGCGTGTTCTGCTGTAGCGGTGCGGCTGAAACGCCAGCACCAAGCGCCTGCCAGGAAATGCACCACGCGCTGCCGCCAGCGTAGCGGCCATCTCCACCGGGTGGTGGCCATAGTCTTCAATCAATGTGAACTGCCCGCCACCCTGCGCCGGCAGCTCGCCGTAGCTCTGGAAACGCCGCCCAACGCCTTTGAACTCAGCCAGTGCTTTTTGCACAGCTGCATCAGGCACATTGAGCTCAACTGCAACCGCAATGGCCGAGAGTGCATTGAGTACGTTGTGCTCACCGGCCAGATTGAGCACCACTTCCAGATCGGGCAACACCACACCGTTGCGGCGCTGCGCCGTAAAGTGCATTTGCCCGCCAACGTGGCGTACATTCACGCCGCGTACTTGAGCGTCTTCACCAAAACCGTAGCTTGTGATGGGGCAAGTGACCAGCGGCACAATTTCCCGAACTGCAGCATCGTCAGTGCACAAAATCGCGGTGCCATAAAACGGCATGCGGTGCAAAAAGTCGACGAAGGCTTTTTTCAGGTTGCCAAAGTCATGACCATACGTTTCCATGTGGTCGGCATCGATGTTGGTGACCACTGCCATCACTGGCAGCAGGTTTAGAAACGACGCATCGGATTCGTCTGCCTCCACCACGATGTAGTCGCCAGCGCCCAGCTTCGCATTGGCGCCAGCGCTGTTCAAGCGGCCGCCAATCACGTAAGTAGGGTCTAGCCCGCCCTCGGCCAAAATGCTGGCTACCAGGCTGGTGGTGGTGGTTTTGCCGTGCGTACCTGCAATGGCAATGCCTTGCTTGAGGCGCATCAGCTCAGCGAGCATCAATGCGCGCGGCACCACCGGAATGCGCTTTTCACGGGCGGCAACTACTTCAGGGTTATCGGCCTGCACTGCTGTTGATGTGACAACCGCATCAACAGTTGCAAGATTTTCAGCCGCATGGCCGACAAAGGTCTTAACGCCAAGGCTTGAGAGCCGCCGCAGGGTGCTGCTGTCAGACAAGTCAGAGCCTGAAATTACATAGCCCAGGTTGTGCAACACCTCGGCAATGCCCGACATGCCGGAGCCGCCCAGGCCGATAAAGTGAATGTGTTTGATGGCGTGCTTCATGCCAAAGCCTCACACTGTGCCACCAGGCGCTCTGTTGCATCTATTTTTCGCATTGTTTTGGCCTGTAGCGCAATATTTATAAGTGTAAGACGCTCTGTTTTTTGTAGCATATCGGCAAGAACTACGGCCGTCAAATTTTTTTGCTGAATAAGCCAGCCACCGCCGCCATCGACCAAAAACCGCGCATTGGTAGTCTGGTGGTCGTCTACCGCCGATGGGAATGGTACGAACAGCGCTGCAGCGCCGACCGCGGCGATCTCAGTGACCGTGCTGGCCCCGGCGCGGCAAACAATCAGGTCGGCATCAGCAAAGGCGCTGGCGGTGTCGTCGATGAATGGAGTGAGCGTCGCCTCGACCCCAGCCGAGCGATAGTTGGCGCGCAGCTCGTCAATCTGTTTGGCACCGCTTTGGTGGGTAACGACAGGGCGCTGCGATTCAGGGATCAAAGCCAAGGCTTGCGGAACAATCGAATTGAGCGCCTTTGCGCCCAGACTTCCACCGACGACCAGGACCCGCAACGGCCCGGTGCGGCCTGCAAGCCGCTCTCCCGGGTCAGCCTGCGTGGTAAAGGCTGAGCGCATCGGGTTGCCAATCCACTCGCCATTTCTAAGCACGCTTGGAAAAGCTGTGAACACTTTGTCGGCGACCACCGCCAAGACCTTGTTGACCAGTCCTGCAACTGAATTTTGCTCATGCAGCACCAGCGGTTTTCCAAGCAACACGCTCATCATTCCGGCTGGAAACGCGATATAGCCACCGAGTCCAATGACCACGCTGGGATTTACCCGGCGCAGCACCTGAATGCTCTGCCAAAACGCCTTGAGCAACCGCACGGGCAGCAGCGCCAGGGTGATGGGCCCCTTACCGCGCACTCCAGAAAAATCTATTGATTCAAAAGCAAAGCCTTGGGGCGGGACCAGCTGGCTTTCCATGCTGGGGTTTCCCGCAGTGCCCTTGCCGCCCAGCCAATGGACTCGCCAGCCATTGTCCCGCAGAGCATGCGCTACCGCTAACCCCGGAAAAATATGGCCACCCGTGCCGCCAGCCATGACTAGCGCTACGCGAGCCCCCACGCTTGTCACTTCGTGTACTGCCCTACCCCCCGAGGGGGCGGTGCTTGCTTCGGAAGCGCGCCCGTCGCGGCGCACGGCTTCACGCTGCGTCATGCACGGCCTCCGCGCATAAGCAACCGGTTCTCGTAGTCGATTCGTAAGACGACCGCCAAAGAAATCAAATTCATCAAAATCGCTGAGCCCCCGTAGCTCATCAGCGGCAACGTCAAACCCTTGGTTGGCAATGCGCCCAAGTTCACGCCGATGTTGATAAAGGTTTGAAACCCGATCCAGATCCCGATACCCTGCGCTGTCAGCCCGGCGAACAGTCGGTCTAGCGCAATGGATTGGCGTCCAATGTGCATGATCCGGCGGACCATCCACATGAAGAGACTAATTACCGTTAGCACTCCAATTAATCCGAACTCCTCGCCGATCACTGCCATCAGAAAGTCGGTGTGCGCCTCAGGCAGCCAATGGAGCTTTTCTATACTGCCGCCCAGCCCCACGCCAAAAATTTCACCCCGACCAAACGCAATCAATGAATGAGAGAGTTGATAGCCTTTGCCCATCGAGTATTTTTCGCTCCAGGGGTCGAGGTAAGCAAAAATTCGCTCGCGCCGCCAGTCACTAAGCATGACCATCAACGCGAAAGCCACCACCACCACCAGCGCAATTACAAAGAACATTCGGGCATTGACACCGCCCAAAAACAGGATGCCCATTGCAATGACCGAAATCACCATGAACGCGCCCATATCGGGCTCTGCCAGCAGCAGCAAGCCCACTACGCCAATTGCGATTGCCATAGGCATCACAGCGCGGAAAAAGCGCTCCTTGACCTCCATTTTGCGAACCATGTAATCAGCGGCATACAGCAGTACCGCAAACTTCGCCAGCTCTGAAGGCTGAAAATTCATGAACCCCAAGCTGATCCAGCGCCGTGCGCCGTTGACGCCTTTACCTATGAAAGGCACCAGCACCAGTATCAACAGCACAAGCGACGCGACAAACAACCAAGGTGCGGCTTTTTCCCAAGTTGCGACAGGAACTTGAAACGCCAAAAAAGCTACCAGCCCCGCTACCGTTAGCGATAAGAGGTGACGCGTTAAAAAGTGAGTATGTGAATAGCGGGAAAACTTTGGGTTGTCTGGCATAGCGATAGACGCGGAGTACACCATCACCAAACCAAACATCAGTAGCGCTACGGTGACCCATACCAACGCCTGGTCAAAACCTGCCAGCGTGATGGATGTCGGACGCGTACTGCCCGAACGCTGCACGCCCAGGCGTACGGGCAACACCACACTGACCACATCACTGGCTGTTTTTCGTGCGCCAAGGGCCCAATTAAACAAGCGCGATGCACTCACAGGGAGACTCCTCTGTCCACGGCCAGCGCTGCAACAGCGTCGCAAAATGCGTGGGCGCGGTGCTCGTAGTTGTCGAACATATCAAAGCTGGCGCAGGCTGGCGACATCAAAACCGCGTCGCCCGATTTCGCATGGGAAGTAGCCAGTACAACGGCCTCATCCATGGAGCTGGCATCAATAAAAACTGCAGTTGCATCTTTCAACGCGGTGCGGATAAGCGGTGCATCGCGGCCCATGAGCACCACCGCACGGGCATAGCGCAGCACTGGCTCAAGCAGCGGTGAGAAATCTTGTCCCTTGCCCTCACCGCCCAAAATGACAACCAGCTTGCGGCTTGCACCCAGCCCAGACAGCGCAGCAACCGTCGCCCCCACGTTGGTTCCCTTACTGTCATCAAAGTACTCAATCCCATCAACAACTGCAACCGACTGCACGCGGTGTGGCTCTCCCCGGTACTCACGAAGACCATGGAGCATGGGTGCCATCGTGCAGCCAACCGCATTGGCCAACGCCAACGCAGCAAGCGCGTTGGCCGCATTGTGCAGACCAGCAATACGCAGTGCATCTACCGGCATCAAGCGCTGGATGAAAAGCCCAACCGCGTCTGCCTTGCTACCGCGCTTGGGTTTGATCGACTCATCCAGTTCAGCAGCACGAACCAGCCATCCGATACCGTTCAGCGTTTGAATGCCATAGTCACCAGCGCGCTGCGGCTCATCCAGGCCAAACGTGATGTACTTGCGGGTTGGTTTGCCCTTAACGTCGATTGGCTTGCTCGCCATGACTTGCGTGTCGTCTCGATTGAGCAGCATGCACGTATTGCTTGCGTAAACGTTTGTCTTGGCAGCAGCGTAAGCAGCATTTGTTTCATGCCAATCCAGATGGTCTTGAGAAATGTTCAATACCGTCGCCACAGTGGGCTCAAAATTTTGGACACCATCGAGCTGGAAGCTCGACAGCTCCAGTACCCACACATCGGGCAACTTCTGGGCGTCAATAAGTTCGCCCAGCGTGTCCAGTAAAGTCGGCCCGATATTGCCGGCCATCGCCACAGACTTGCTGGAACGCGCAACCAGCTGCGCCGTCAGCGCCGTTACAGTTGTTTTGCCGTTTGTTCCGGTGATGCCGATCACTTGCGGCGCGTAGGCGTGATCCGTTTGCATCTCTTTGAGCGCCTGGGAAAAGACGCTCAGCTCATTGCCAACTGCGGTTCCACGTTTCGCGGCGGCAGCGGTAACGCCCGCGATAGATGCCGGACTCAAGCCCGGGCTTTTAAGCACCAAATCGAATTCAGCGGAGTTAAACAGCGCTTCATCCAGTGGCGCGTTGACAAAAACAACTTGCGGCAAAGTACTGTTCAAGGTTTGAAGTTGCGGTGGCGTAGCCCGTGTATCAGCAACGGTCACGCTCGCCCCCGCCCTGATGCACCAGCGTGCAAGCGCCAAGCCAGATTGGCCCAAGCCCAGCACCAGTACGTTTTTAGCCGCTAGGTTTTTCATCTGAGCTTGAGCGTTGACAGACCAACCAGACACAGCAGCATGGTGATGATCCAAAACCGCACGACAACCTGCGTTTCTTTCCAGCCGCTTTTCTCAAAGTGGTGGTGCAGTGGTGCCATCTTTAAAATCCGGCGACCCGCACCAAAACGCCTTTTGGTGTACTTGAAATACACCACTTGCATCATGACGGAAAGCGCTTCCACAACGAAGATGCCGCCCATAATCGCCAGCACAATTTCCTGCCGCACGATGACGGCGATGGTGCCGAGTGCTGCACCCAACGCCAAAGCGCCAACGTCCCCCATGAAGACTTGGGCTGGATGCGTGTTGAACCATAAAAACGCCAAACCACTACCGGCCATCGCGGCGCAAAAAATCAACAACTCACCCGAGCCGGGAATGTGTGGAAAAAGTAAGTACTTGGAGTAAACAGAACTGCCTGTGACATACGCAAAAATACCAAGAGCCGACCCCACCATCACAACCGGCATGATGGCCAAGCCGTCCAGCCCATCCGTCAAGTTAACGGCATTGCTCGAACCCACAATCACCAGATAGGTCAAGATGACGAATCCAAAAACGCCCAATGGGTAACTGACTTCTTTGACAAACGGTACCAACAGGCCGGCTTTGGGCGGCAAGTTGACGTCGAATCCGGACTGCACCCAGCTGATGAAAAGTCCAATCACACGCAGGTTGGAACTTTCAGAAATACTAAACACGAGGTACAGGGCAGCCACCAGGCCAATCAATGACTGCCACATGTATTTTTCACGCGAGCGCATGCCCTCAGGGTCCTTGTGCACCACTTTGCGCCAGTCATCGGCCCATCCAATTGCACCAAAGCCAAGCGTGACGATCAGCACAATCCAGACAAATCGGTTGGAAAGGTCAGCCCACAGCAGCGTAGCAATCGCAATAGCCAACAAAATAAGAACACCGCCCATGGTGGGAGTACCCGACTTGGCCAAATGCGTTTGCATCGCGTATTCGCGGATAGGTTGACCCATCTTGAGCGATACCAAACGACGGATCACAAATGGGCCCGCAACCAAGCCAATCAGAAGCGCAGTAAGCGCCGCCATCACTGCGCGAAAGGTCAAGTACTGAAACACTCGAAATGAGCCGAATTCGGGCGACAAGGTCTGGAGCCACTGGGCCAGGTTAAGCAGCATGGCTCTTGTCCTTTTGTTCTGGTTCTTCTTTGGTCATCACGTCTTTTTCGTATTGGGTGATCGCCGCAATAACGCGTTCCATCTTCATAAAGCGAGAGCCTTTGACCAACACACAACCAACTGTTTTCAAATGTTCCAGCACCGCGAAGTTCAACGTTTCAACGTCTTCAAAATGGTGCCCACCAACAAAATTCTTGTTAGCAAGTGCCGCCTGCTCGCCTAGAGTGAAAAGCTTGTCAACGCCTTTGATTTGCGCGTACCGACCCGCCTGCGCGTGGAATTCTGGCCCTTGCGCGCCAACCTCACCCATACCGCCCATCACCAGCAGGCGCGGGCCGGGCATCTCTGCCAGCAAATCAATAGCAGCGTGCATGGAGTCAGGGTTGGAGTTGTAGGTGTCGTCTATTAGCGTGACACTACGACCAGACAAGTGCAGAGTTGTAGCGCGTGAGCGCCCTTTGACAGGTCTGAATGCATTCAAGCCGATGCAGATGCAGCCAAGCGGAACGCCCGCAGCCAAAGCACATGCTGCCGCTGCCAATGCGTTTTTGACGTTGTGCCTTCCAGCGATTTGTAGCTTGAAATCGAGATTGCCAAGCGGCGTGTTTGCGCTAACCTGCCACGCATCTCCTAGCCAATCCGCTTGCCCGGTGATGTCCGCAACACCGTCAAGACCAAACGTCAGAGTCTTGCGACCGCCGGCCATGTTGCGCCAGACGCTGGTATGCGCATCATCCGCTGGAAACACGGCAACTCCGTCCGCAGGCAAAGATTCGATGACACTTCCATTTTCGCGTGCGACCGCCTGCACCGACTCCATAAATTCCATGTGCTCGCGTTGCGCGTTGTTGACCAGTGCAACTGTCGGCTTGGTGATTTTGGCCAAATACGCGATTTCGCCTGGGCGATTCATGCCCAGCTCTACGACGCCAATTTGATGGGTGCTGGCCAGGCGCAATAGCGTCAGTGGAACACCAATGTCGTTGTTGAAATTTCCTTCTGTTGAGAACCCCCGATCTTGCTTAAATGCCTTCAATATAGAAGCGATCATTTGGGTAACCGTGGTCTTACCGTTGCTACCCGTCACAGCAATCAGCGGCAGTTCAAATTGCGCGCGCCAAGCTGCGGCAAGCTCGCCAAGTGCCAATTTGGAGTCAGGAACTTCGAGGCCAGCCAAACCAGACGCTTGCAAACCGGACTCTGCAATGGCGGCGACCGCTCCCAGAGCCTTCGCTTGGCCCAGAAAACTATTGGCATCAAAGGTGTGGCCCTTTAACGCAACAAACAAATCACCCGCTTTAAGTGAGCGCGTGTCAGTATGCACACGCTCAATCACAATCGCACCGCTGCCAATAGTTTGTGAGGCAGTCACCCAAGTGAATACTTCGCCGAGCGTCATCATGCCAAATCCCCTGACCCTGACGTGTTGATTGCAGTTCGCGCGTCAAGTGCAGCCCGGGCGTGGTTGGCGTCGACAAACGGATGCCGGATTCCGCTGATTTCCTGATAGTCCTCGTGGCCCTTACCGGCGATCAGAATTACGTCGTTTGAATTTGCATGTGCAATCGCCTCAGCTATGGCTTTCGCGCGGTCGGGCTCGACGCGCAGCGCATCACTTCTTGTCAAGCCGGACACAATTTGACGGATGATGGCGTCAGCACTTTCGCTGCGCGGGTTATCGCTGGTCACGACAACGTGGTCAGCATTTTTTTGTGCTGCGGCGCCCATCAACGCCCGCTTGCTGCTATCTCGATCGCCGCCGCAACCAAACACGCACCACAATTGACCTTGGCGTGTCCGAGTCACGGGCTTTAACGCCAGCAGCACTTTTTCAAGTGCGTCTGGGGTGTGCGCGTAATCAATAACAACCAATGGCGCATCAAGAACTGCAATGGAATTGAGCCGTCCAGGCACAGTCGGCAAATTGCTACAAGATTGCGCAGCGTCTTTTAATGCAATGCCCAGTGCGCGAAGGGTTCCTGCGACGCAGAGCAAATTTGAAACATTAAACAAGCCAATGGTTGCCGCCGAAACAAAATATTTTTCTTGCCCTTCAACGAGCTCGAATGTCAGCGACTGGCCGCCCTGCTTTACAGCGTGCGCCTGAATGCGCGCGGGTCCGGTGCACGACACAGTCCAAACGTCGATGCCGCTAGACGTCAGTTTTTTACAAAGCTCAACGCCTTTTGCATCGTCAAGGTTGACCACCGCTGACTTCAAACCTGGCCACGTAAACAGCGACTCTTTTGCCCGCCAATAGTCCTCCATCGAAGGGTGGTAGTCGAGGTGGTCCTGCGTGAAATTGGTAAATACAGCGACGCGGATATTCGTAGCATCCAGGCGATGCTCGGAAATACCAATCGAAGAAGCCTCAATTGCGCAGGCGGCGAATCCTTCGTTGACGAAACGCCGAAGTTGCCCTTGAAGCAATACCGGATCGGGTGTAGTCAAACCATTAAAAACCATAGCTGACGGCGCACCAATGCCAAGCGTTCCGACGACGCCGCATTTGCGTCCTAATACCGTCAGGGCATTGGCCAGCCACCACGCGGTGGATGTTTTTCCGTTGGTGCCAGTAATAGCAACAGTTTGCAATTGCTTGCTTGGGTGTTCGTAGTAAGCCGCTGCAATCAATGCCGCTGCACCTTTTAGGTCAGGGTATGAGGCAATTCGTGAATCGGAAAATCCAAATTGCTCTGCTTCGCGGTCTTCCACCAAACAAGCACTCGCACCATCATCCAAAGCTTTGCCGACGAACTGGCGCGCATCCACAGCCGCGCCGGGCCAAGCGATAAAACCGTCACCCACGCGCACTTGGCGGCTGTTTGTGGTCAAGCCGCCAGACACCCGCGTATGAAGCCAAGCCGCTGCAGCTTGCGGGGACTGGAGGTGCGCGTTCAAAACGACTCCTCAACGACTTGCGTCACTATTTGCGGCTTAACGGACATGTCTGGCTGAACGCCCTTGATACGCAACGCTTGCTGAACCAGTTCGCTGAAAACTGGCGCGGCTACTTCACCGCCGTAATACTTGCCTGCGCGTGGTTCATCGATCATCACCGCAACGATCACTCTGGGTTTATCAATCGGTGCCATACCCACGAACCAGCCACGGTACTTGCGGTCTTTGTCTGTGCCGTAACTCTTGCCAACCTGCTTGTAAGCTGTGCCAGACTTTCCGCCTACCGAGTAACCCAGCGTCTGCGCTTTTTGACCCGTGCCGCCCGGGCCGGCGGCCATCTGCAGCATTTTCCGAATCTCCAGTGCAGTTTTTGCAGAGAAGACCTTCACGCCAATTGCAGGCTCTTCGCTTTTGAGCAGCGTGGTGTCGATGATCTGGCCATCGTGACCAAACACCGTGTACGCCCGTGCCATTTGAAAAAGCGATGCCGACAAACCGTAGCCATAAGACATCGTGGCCTGCTCAATGGGTCGCCATGTTTTGTACGGCCTTAGCCGACCCGAAACCACGCCAGGAAATGTGATCTGTGGCTTTTGCCCGAAGCCTGCCTGTGAAAAGGTTTCCCACATTTCACGCGGCTGCATTTGCATCGCTAACTTGACGGTACCGACATTGCTTGACTTTTGAATCACTTGCTGCACCGACAGCACGCCATTGGGGTGCGCATCAGAGATGGTTGAGCCTGTGATTTGAATGCGTCCCGGCGCAGTTTGAATAGAAGTCTCTGGCTTGACGCGACCCGACTCCAGCGCAATGCCCACGGTAAAAGCCTTCATCACCGAACCTGGCTCAAAGGTATCGGTCAGTGCTATGTTGCGCAGCTGGCTGTTAGTGACATTGTGTCTTTTATCAGGGACGTAGCTGGGGTAATTTGCCATCGCGAGGACTTCACCCGTCACCGCGTCGAGCATGACGACACTGCCAGCTACTGCCTTGTTTGCGATCACCGCATCGCGCAGCTTTTGGTACGCCACAAACTGCATTTTGCTGTCGATGGATAGCTGCAAATCCTGGCCATCCTCTGGCAGAATTTGTTCGCGCGTATCCTCAACTACACGGCCCATTCGGTCTTTGATCACCCGGCGAGACCCAGGTCGTCCCTTCAACTCTTTGTTGTACGCCACCTCGATGCCTGCAATACCCTGATCTTCAACGTCGGTAAAGCCCACAACGTGGGCAACAGTTTCACCTTCCGGGTACTGCCGCTTGTATTCCTTGCGCTGGTAAATTCCCTTGATCGCCAAGGCGGCAATTTTTTGGGCCACCACGTCATCCACCTGCCGCTTAATCCAGACGAAGTTTTTCTCTTCGTTGCCAAGTTTTTTACTTAACTCAGCCAGTGGCATGTCCAGCAACTTCGCCAGTGCCTGAAGCTGCTGCTTCGTCGCATCGACGTCTTCGGGGATAGCCCAGATGCTGGGTGCCGGCACGCTCGACGCAAGTATCAGTCCGTTGCGGTCAAGAATACGGCCGCGATTGGCAGGCAACTCCAGCGTACGCGCGAATCGGACTTGCCCTTGCTTTTGAAAAAATGAGTTTCCAACAACCTGCACATAAGCCGCTCTAGCTGCCAGCCCCACAAACGCAAGCGCAATTGCGGCCACCACAAACTTGCTACGCCATACTGGCGTTTTACTGGCCAACAAAGGGCTGGAAGTGTAAAGAACGCTTTTGCTCATGGCTTGGCTTGCGAACTGCTAACGGCGCGGGTGGCTGACAAAGCGGTACCCGTATCGCTGGTTAATTGCAAAGGTGCGGCACGAACGTCTGCTGGATCACGACCTAGCGAAACGTACTGCGTAATGGCAGGCGTCACCATACGCATTTGCAACTTTTCTTTGGCAAGCTTTTCTACCCTTAATGGCGTGGCTTGCCCGCGCTTGTCAACTTGCAAGCGTTCGTTTTCGGTGTCCAGCCTGGCAAGTTGCGCATTCGCCTTTTCAAGCTCTGCGTAGAGCCGCCGTGATTCATATTGGGTGCGGACCAGATAAAAAGCACTGGCAACCACAGCCATCAACAAGATCAGATTGAGCCGGATCATGCACGCACCTTGGTACGCTCGGCAACCCGCATCACTGCGCTGCGGCAGCGGGGGTTGTCGGTTATCTCTTGCGCGCCGGGCTTGACTCGGCCAAGCGCGTTCAAACGCATTGCTTTGGGTGCCGCAAAAGGCGCCCTGCGGTCAAAAACCTCGCGTGAGTGCTCTGCAATAAATTGCTTGACGATGCGGTCTTCGAGCGAATGAAAGCTGATTACCACCAAGCGCCCCTCTGGTTTTAAAACTGTTAACGACGCGTTTAGCGCCTGGCTGAGCTCTTCAAGCTCGGCGTTGATGAAAATCCGAAAAGCTTGAAACGTGCGTGTTGCTGGGTCCTTGCCCGGCTCGCGGGTTTTAACTGCGCCGGCCACGATTTCGGCCAGCTCAGCGGTGCGCTCGATCCTGCCGCGAACCGAGCGGACGCGATCAATCGCCTTTGCAATCTGCCCAGCAAACCGCTCTTCGCCATAGTCATGGATCACCTCCGTGATGTGCTCTACCGATGCATCAACCAGCCAATCGCCCACACTCTGGCCGCGGGTGGTGTCCATCCGCATATCTAGTGGCCCGTCGCCCCGAAATGAAAAACCACGCGCCGGATTGTCGATTTGCGGCGAACTGATGCCCAAGTCCATCAGCAGCCCCGCCGCGCTGGACGGCGGCAACGTGCAGAGCTGGTTGAAGCCCTCGTGACGGATTGAAAACCTTGGATCGGAAATGGTTGCTGCCTCGGAGATGGCTTCCAGATCCTTGTCGAACGCCAGCAAGCTGCCCTTCGGTGAGAGTTGCGACAAAATCAGCCGCGAATGACCGCCGCGCCCAAACGTCGCATCGATGTAGTGCTCGTCTGGGTTGATTTGAAGTGCCGCGACGGCTTCGTTCAACAAGACGGTGCGGTGTGTCCATAGTGCGGTCACCGGTAGTCTTAAAAAGAAAAATCTTTGAAAACATCGGGCATATCGCCCTTGGTATGCTCTGCCTCTTGCGCTGCGTACGTCGGCGCGTCCCACAGTTCAAAATACCCTCCCATCCCGAGCAACACCACATCTTTAATGATTCCCGCAGCGGAGCGCAACTCGGGCGACACCAGCACACGCCCAGTGGCGTCCATATCAACGTCCATCGCGTTGCCCAGGAAAATGCGCTTCCACCACTGCGCCTGCATGGGCAAGGCAGCAATGCGGTCACCAAACTTTTCCCACTCATTGCGAGGAAAAACCATCAAGCAACCGTGCGGGTGTTTGGTGATGGTGAGTTGGCTGGCGGCGGTTGCGCTCAAGACGTCACGGTGCCGGGTTGGCACTGAGAGCCGACCCTTACTGTCGAGAGCTACAAATGAAGCGCCTTGGAACACTGCAAAAAACCTTTAAAAAGTACTTTTCACCACTAAATTGCACTTCCTCCCACTTTATCAGGAATGTGCCAGTGTGCAAGAACTTTGAAACAAATTTTTTCAATGAAATCAACGACTTAGAGTAAACAGGGAACAAAGGAAATAAAAAAGATGTTTTAGATTGAGCACTTAGCGCAGGCACTGAAAGTGTTGCGTTAAACCGTTGAAATTTTTGGTGAACGGCCCGCCGAAACGACACCCTTCACGAAAGTGTGAATCGGCAATGCGATGAAAGAGCCGACAGACAAAAGAATATGCCGAGCTAGTTGCCAAGTTGCGCGCGGCGGCCAGTCCGCTGTGGGACGTCAGGAAAAACGTCAGTCTCGGCGAGTAACCACCCGAGCATGTTCGGTAATGCCGATGACGTTAAAAAAGGCAGCTATCAAACGGCTGACGTCCGCAAATTGGACCGCACGATTTTCTGTTTGTCGCGCTGAAACCCAATTGAGCAGTGCTCCAGCGGCAGAAAAATCTACGCGTATGAGCTTAGCGCAGGAAATAATCATGATGTCGGCACCCATCAGCTTGGTCTCAAGTTGCTCGAGCGCAGCAACAACATCGCCCTCAATCTGGCCAGACAGCTCAACGGTGGACACACTTCCTTCAAACTGCGAGCCCCGTCCGTCCAGCAAACTTTCGCCGTCAATTGCGCTCAAGACTGACGATATAGAGTCTCGAAATACATCACCAATAATGGTGTGGCTGGAGGTTCCCAAACCTTCAGCATCAATCGATTTATAGTCGCACCGACCAGTCTCCCAAGACGGAGGAGACACCTCGTAAGTAACGCAAAAGTCCAGTGCAGTCAGCTCGAACTCATCCGGGCGATGGGTCACGCGCTGTACTTCCATTCGAAGCTGCCACCATTCCTGGGCCGTCTCGCGCTGACCGGACGGCGTAGCTTCTTGCAGCACGCTCTGAATCTGCGTCTCACCGATAAAACGAAGCTGAACTGGTTGTTGAGCCCACCCCTTGAAGAGGACGGTCAAAGGCTCCACGGCTAGCGGATCAATGCTCTTTAGCCTGCTCCAATCAAGACGCCATGGCATGGGAGAGCGCGCGATTGCCGCCTTTAGGGTTGCAACTGTCTGCAGCCCCACAACGGATGGGCAAATCCAGTCAGCCGCCGGGCCCTGCAGGCGCTGCAGGTTTGAGGGCACGGCCAACAATTTAACCATCTCAGGCAACGAAAACCATTGCGGTGCGGAGCGGTCAAAGCGCTGCACAAACTGAAGTGCAGCAAGCTCGAATTTGTCTTGTTCGCCAGAGGCGCGATAAAGGTCAAACAAGGCCATCCACGTTTCGGATTGCCCAACCCGTATTCCCGCCGGGTCGAGCATTTCAAGCAGGCCCGCCTCAGCGCCTGCGTTGTCGCCATTGGCGAACTGTATGGCGGCTTCTTCTAATTCAGCGTCGTGTGCGATTTCAGACACATCAACAGCCATGAGATTTGAATGCGTAAAGCCGGAAGCGCGAAGCGTGGAATCCGGTGTACGGCTGGTCACCTCTTTTGGGGCAGCAGCGGCTGAAAAAGCGGGCTTGATCTTAAGGGGTGGTGCCGCAGTTTTGTCAAAAACCGGGGAAGGGGTTGCGCCAGAATCAACTAATGCAGGCGTTGCTACGAATTGATCTTGGGCGCGGGGATTTTGCGCCGATGGCTGCTCCGCAGCAACGGACGCCTGCGCTGCAGATTGCAACCCCGCTGGCTCGGTTGCCATGTAGCTCGACGGAAGGGCGTTGGTAAGCAATGGCGGTGGAGCTCTTCGAGCGGGAGGCACGTCAGCGGGGTTACGTGACGCACCCGATGAGTCAATCGACCCATCGCCAGATGTTCCGTGTTTGGTTTTCCACCACTGCATGGACATTTGTGCTTCGATCTCGTCAATCTTTTTGATCGTCTGCGCGCGATCGTCAGGCCTGGAAGCCATGCTGCTCTGAAAAAAAGATGGCCTGGCGCCTGGATCGTCGCCAGTGAGCGATTCCCGCTTGCGCATTTTGCGCAACATGTCGAACTCGCGCTTGCGCACAAAATCGTTCCGCCGCTTGCGCTCAATCATTTCCTTGAGCAACTGCTTGCTCACGGCCTCATCACGATCAGATTCTTTGCTGTCCAGGTCCGACCAGCTCGTCGCGGGGTTACGCACGAACTTGACCATTTTGGACAGGATTCCCTGAGCTGTGTCTTCTTTGGCCATAAAGCTGTGAAGGTGGGCGTTAAAACTTGCGGGGAAAATCAATCACCAAACATTTTTTGCTTTAGCTCGCGACGCTGCTGTGCTTCGAGAGACAGGCTGGCAGTCGGGCGTGCAATCAAGCGCCCGACCCCAATCGGCTCGCCAGTCTCATCGCAATACCCATAGTCACCAGAGTCGATGCGGCCGATGGACTGCTCAATTTTTTTGAGTAATTTACGCTCCCGATCGCGGGTGCGAAGCTCAAGCGCATGTTCTTCTTCAATGGTGGCTCGGTCAGCTGGGTCAGGCACCACCACCGTGTCTTCACGCAGGTGTTCGGTTGTAGCACCGGCACTGTTGTGAATTTCCTGCTTCTGCACTGACAGTTTGGCACGAAAAAACGCCAACTGTTTTTCATTCATGTACTCCGAGTCGGGCATGGCTTTGACTTCGTCGTCGGTCAGGGTTTCACCCGCTTTGGACTTCCAGTTGTTGGCCAGCTTGGGGTCTTTTTTAGCTGCAACGTGAGGGGGAGGCGCTACTAATCGTTCGGTCATTGTTGCGTAACTGGCTTTGGCTGCGTCTGGCGCATGGGTAGGCACCATAGGTGCGGGCGGTGGCATGTGGGCGAACGCTCGTGATGAGCTTCTGCGCCCCGGCTTCAAAGGTGGCGGTGGAGGTAGTCCGTTTGTTGAAGGAGCTGTGCGGACCACAGCCGCAACAACAGGGGGCAACGGAGCATCGACCTTCTTTGAAGCCGCGGCTGTAGGGCTGACTTTGGCGGCTTTTACGGGAGCCTGCACAGCGGCTTTGGGTAAAGGTTTGGTTACTGATTTAGGCACTGATTTTTGCGCAACTTTCGTTGCAGGATTTATGGCGGTTTTTGCAGCGGGTTTTGCAGCGGTTTTTGCCACTGTTTTTGCAGCAGTTTTTGCTTTGACGGCTGTTTTGGGCACTGGTTTGCTGATGGCCTTTGGCGCGAGTTTGGCAGAGGGTTTGACCATTGATTTTGCAGGTTGCGGCTTGGCTACCGGCGATTTTTTGATGCTTGCAGTTTTCACTGCGGGCTTGACTGCCCTTTTTGTCGCGACCACGGCAGCATTGGGTTTAGACTTAGCGCTCATCACATTGGCCACTTTAACTGCCTGGACGACCTTCGCGACGGGCTTTGCTTTCGCTTTGGGCGCTGTTTTAGCGGCTGCTTTCGGCTGCGACCTGGACGCAACAGTCGGTTTTTTCGCTGATTTAGCAGCCGCTTTGACGGCGGTTTTTGATTTCTTCGTCTGCGCTTTCACTTCTGGTCTCCTCTGGCAAACCGCCCGTGGTTAAGCCTGGGCATAGGCGTCGGCTGAGTAATTCGGTCGGCGCGCGATTGTAGCGGGTGCTGAACTGGCTCAGTCAGCGGCGTATCGAATGGCTTCAAAATACGCTGGAGCATGGGCTTTTGCTACGCCGAATTACATTTTTTACAAATTAAGTTGCCAAGCCTACATCAAACCAGGCATTGCTCAAGCCCCTGCATAAAAATATCTTTGGGCAAGTCGATACCAATGAACACCATCTTGCTGGTTTTTGCCTCGCCCTCGGCCCAGGCCGGACCCAAATCGCTGCCCATCAGCTGGTGCACGCCCTGAAAAATCACCTTGCGCTCGGTGCCTTCCATGTTCAGCACGCCTTTGTAGCGCAGCATGCGCGGGCCATAAATATTGACAACCGCACCCAAAAAGTCTTCCAGCTTGGCCGGGCTGAAGGCTTTGTCAGATCGAAAAACGAAGCTTTTGACGTCATCGTCGTGGGCGTGGTGGTGCCCGTGTTCTGTGCTGTGGGACGGGTGGTCGCAGTGTTCACCCTCAGCGTGGTCATGGCCTGCGTGGTCGTGGACATCCGCTTTTAAAAAATCCGGGTCAATGTCCAACTTGGCATTCAAGTTAAAGCCGCGCAGGTCGAACACGTCAGCAATTGCTACGCTACCAAAATGCACCGCCTTTTGCGGAGCGCGCGGGTTCATGTGCGTGAGTCGATGCATCAGCGCTTTCACCTCGGCGTCAGCCACCAAATCGGTTTTACTGATAAAAATTTGATCGGCAAAACCAATCTGGCGGCGCGCCTCCTGGCGGTCGTTGAGCTGGGTGTCGGCGTGCTTGGCATCGACCAGGGTCAAAATCGAGTCCAGCAGGTATTGCTCGGCGATTTCTTCATCCATAAAAAACGTTTGCGCCACCGGGCCCGGGTCGGCCAGCCCGGTGGTTTCAATGACGACGCGGTCAAAAGTCAGCTCGCCTTTGCGCTTTTTCTCAGCCAGCGTTTGCAGCGTTTCACGCAGGTCTTCACGGATCGAGCAGCAAATGCAGCCGTTGTTCATCTGGATGATGTTTTCTTGCGTGTCGTTGACCAAAATCTCGTTATCGATGTTTTCCTCTCCAAACTCGTTTTCAATCACAGCAATTTTTTGGCCATGCGTCTCGGTCAGGATGCGCTTTAAGAGCGTGGTTTTGCCCGAGCCCAGAAAGCCGGTGAGGATAGTGACGGGAATCAAGCTCATGGTGCACCTAACAAACAATGGAGATTAAACAGCGAGTTTAGCGAGCCAGGCAAGCGCGCGAGCGACGCAGGGAATTTCTGTAACAACTGTAAGTTACTATTATTTTAATAGCTGCTTGCGCCCATAAAAATTAGGCTAGAGCTCGATTTAGCCTAAAAATGATCGTTTTTACGCTTCTTTGGGCGTCTTCAAGTTACTTTTTGATCAGCACCAGCCCCTTGAGGTATTCACCTTCAGGAAATGTCACCGTCATCGGGTGGTCTGGCGCGCCGCCCATCCGTTCGGTGATGTAAGCGTCCACACCTGCGTCCATGCCCGCCCCAGCCACAATTTTGTGGAACAAATCGGCGCTGATGCCGCCAGAGCACGAGTAGGTGAACAATGCGCCGCCCGGCTCCAGCAGCATCAGGGCCAGGCGGTTGATGTCTTTGTAGGCTCTGGCCGCGCGCTCGGCGTGATAGGCGGTGGGGGCAAATTTGGGCGGGTCGAGCACGATGGCGTCGAAGGTCACGCCGTCTTTCAGGTATTGGCGCAATGCTGAGTTCACATCGGCATCCATCATGGTCGTGCGTGCTGCATCAAAACCATTCAAAGCCACGTTTGCAACGGCGCGTTCAATCGCCGGGCCAGATGAGTCAATAGAGGTGACATGGGCTGCCCCACCCGCCAAAGCCGCTACGGTGAAGCCGCCTGTGTAGCTGTAGCAGTTCAAAACGCGCTTGAAACCCATGCGATATGCGTACTGGCTGAACTTGTAGCGACTGTCGCGTTGGTCTAAATAAAACCCGGTTTTGTGTCCAACAGCCACATCAAGGCTCAGCTTCCAATCGTGCTCGGTGATGTTGACTTCTGTTGACCCCGAGCCGGCCAGCCAGCCCGTCGCTTCGGGCAAGCCTTCAAGCACACGCACACTGGCATCCGACCGTTCGTAGAGCCTGGTCAAACCGGTTTGCTGGAGCAGCGCGTCCACAATCACCGCCTTGAACCGTTCCGACCCGCAACTTGAAAACTGCGCCACCAGCGTGTCGCCGTAGCGGTCAACCACCAAGCCGGGCAAGCCATCGGATTCGCCATGCACCAGCCGTACACCGTTGCTTTTTATGTCAAATAGACCTCTAGCCTCAATACAACGGGCGCAAGCAGCTATAAAAAAGTTAGCATCTACGCGTTGCGCCTCATCAAAGCTCCACGCCCTCGCCCGAATTTTTGATTGCGGGCTGAATGCCGCCCAGGCCAAAAACTGGCCGCTATGGCTCTCGACGCGCACCGTCTCACCTGCGTCGCCGTCGCCTGAGACTATCGCACCATCAAACACCCATGGGTGGCGGCGCAACAGCGATTTTTCTTTGCCGGGTTTCAGGCGTATTGATTTCATGTGGCAATTGTCACGCTTTGGCAACAAGGCTTTTATCGCCTTCTAAAAACTTCGTACAAACTTCGTACAAAAGTTAACTTTTAGTTTTTCGCCGTCCATCACAATCACGCATGGCTCGCGTTTCAGTTCTAAAAAGAATCTTTCCAATTTCAAATTTCAAATTTCAAAATTTTTTGCCCCGACTGGCAAGTGCAGTTTCGTTGTGGCTTGTGTCAGGTTGTTTTGCTCTCGCACTGGCTACACCGCAGGCGGTGCTATCAGACAAAAGCACCACCGTTAATCTTGCCAAACTGAGCGAATACTGGATCGACTCGACTGGCTTGCTAGAACCCGAGGAAGTCACAGCCCGCAGCACCGCCACCTGGCGAGTAAGTCCGGCAAACGGCGTTTACCCACTGTTGCCCGGCCAAGCGCTTTGGCTGCGGTTCAACGTTTTGCATCTGTCAGACACCAGCCACTGGATGCTTGAAATCCCGTATGCCGCGCTGGACCGTGCGTCACTTTTTACCGTGGGTGCCAGCGGTGGGTACCAAGCACAGTACGCTGGGGACCTGATCGCCAATAGCGCGTGGGCGCTGCCCCAGCGCCATGTCGTGATGGAAATTGAAAGCTCGGGCGGGCTGCAGACTGCGTATTTGCTGCGACTTGAAAACGCCCAAGGCTTCAGCGCACCCATCCGGCTGATTGCCACTGATACCCTGCTGCGCATCGAGCAAGGGGTGTCGCTATTGCTGGGGCTGTACTTTGGAACCGCCGTTTTAGGCATCTTCGTCGGTCTGATCGGCTTGTTTTGGCTGCGAGACTGGGCGTATTTTTTCTACACAAAGTGCGCTTTGCTGATTGGCTTGACGCAGGCCGCATCAACGGGCATTGGCAGTTTGTATCTGTGGCCGAACTCGCCCGCATGGGCTGACCGATCGCTCGTCGTTCTGGGGTTGTCAGCGCTAATTTCCTTCTTGCTTCTTGACGCAAAAATTATTTACCTCGCACAGCGCTCCAGGCGGCTTGACAACTTTGTGTGGGCAACAGCAGCGGTTGGCGTTGCTCTGTGCGCAGCAATGTTCTACACCAATAGCGCATACCGAATTTCATTGGTTATGCCGTATGCGGTGTTCGTGATCTTTTTGATTATGGTGATTAACATCTGGGCGCGGCAACACGGTGACCGATTTGGCACCTGGCTGCTGATCAGCGCGGTGCCCTTTGTTTTTGCTTTCGCCCTGGCGTTTGCCCGATACATGCAGTTGATTCCGCTCAGCATGTTTACCGAACACAGCTGGCTGGCCAGCATGGCATTGCAGCAAGTTGTGATGTTGGCAGCGCTTATTAGCCGCAGCCAGCAGCGCCGCGAAAACATGCGCCGTATTGCTGGCGTAGACCGGATCGACCCGGCCACAGGCTTGATCAACGCTGATATTTTTTCCACCCGGTTTTCACGCATGCTTGCCAGGTCAGAGCGGCTAAACAACCAAAGCGCCGTCATGCTCATTGAGGTCACCAACACCGAGCAAATTCAGCGTGATTTTGGACGCAAAATTGCTGGTGAATTGCCACTGCTCGTAGCGTCGCGCCTACTTTCTACCGCCCGCGAAATTGACAGCGCTGCCAGGCTGTCAGACCGACGGTTTGGCATGTTGGTAGAAGGGCCCGTCAGTGCAGAAGAGGCGGCCACATTGGGGCCGCGAATCATTGCGCGCTGCCTGATGCCTTACCCCAAACTGCACGTTGATTGCGTGGCCCAGGTGCGGGTCGCCTACGCAATGGTTCCTGAAGAGGAGCAGCATCCGCAACCGCTCCTTGAGCGTCTGGAAGCGCTTTTAGCCAACGCGCCAGCAGAAAGCAAGGTGGCTGTGTTCCGGTTGGGCGAGATGCCCCCAAAGCCGCGCCGCCGAATGCGAAGACGTCCTGAAAATTTTTAACGTTTGAACCGCTTCAAACCAGCGCGTATAAGTTGCCACCGCTCGCCCGATGCCGTGCGTTTGTGCATCAAGGTTTGGGGTTTCCCAGCCGCTTGGCACGCGGATGCGCTGCGTCGTACACCGTCGCCAAATGCTGAAAATCAAGCCGGGTATACACCTGCGTGGTGGTAATGTTGGCATGACCCAGCAGCTCTTGCACGGCGCGCAAATCACCGCTGGACTGCAGCACGTGGCTGGCAAATGAATGGCGCAGCATGTGCGGATGCACTGGCGTTGCCAGGCCCGCTTTAAGCGAGCGCTGCTTGAGCCGAACGCGAATCGTTTGCGGAGTTAATCGCGCGCCCCGGGCGTTGATAAACAGCGCTGGGTCGTCTTTGGCCCAGGTGGTGCGCTGTGCTGTCCAGGCGGCCAGTGCAACAAGCGCTTTGCTGCCAACTGGCACGCTGCGGCGCTTTTCGCCCTTGCCCAGCACGTGCGCCTGGGCCTCGTCGCCATCAATCCAACCCCTTGCGCTGCGGCTGGCAACTGCGTCAAGCCCAACCAGCTCGCCAATGCGCAAGCCGCAGCCATACAGCAGCTCAACAATACAGTGGTCGCGCGCGTCCAGCGCAGGGCTGCCGTCACCAGGGTCTGCCTTGAAGTCAGACAGTTGCACCGCCTCATCAACCCCCAGCGCCTTGGGCAGCGGCTTGGGCGCCTTAGGCGCGCGCACTCCCTGCACCGGGTTGCTTGCCACCAACCCAACACGTCCAAGCCACACATAAAACCCACGCCAGCCAGACAAAATAAGCGCAATCCCACGTGCACTGCGCCCTGCCCCGTGCATTTGCGCGACCCAGCGCCTGATGTGCGTGTTTTGCACGCTTGCCAAGTCCACACCCGCCAGCGCGGCTTGCGCTTGCAGCTTCGTCAAATCAGCGGCGTAGAGCTCTACAGTGCGCTGGGCCAAACGCTTTTCAACGCGGACATGTTCCAGGTAGCGTTGCGCGAGTGGGTCTGGGTCTGCTGCTGCAGTGTCTGGAGCCAACGCATTTTGCATGTGGTTTTGCGGCTACGGGTTGCGAGCGTTTCTTGCTAAGCATCTGCCCGAACGGCGGGCAACAGCCTGGTCAACGCCGCGCCGGCCAAATCGCCGATTTGGGCTAAAAATTCAGTCCCCATGCCGCTGCTAAACCGTTCAGCGTCAGGTGAGGCGAGCACGAGCAAACCAAACGCTTCAGCCTCGCCGTCAACACGCAGCGGGACCAATGCAATCGACATGGCTTGCGCCGGTTCAGCAAGCCAGGTGGCGGCGTCAAAGCCGGAATTGACGCCGCAATATGGCGCGCCAAGCGATGACGCGAAGGCCCGGGTGTCGTCGCTGATGCCTTCGCAAAATGGCTCACCAGTAAAAATACCGTTCACTCGCCACACCTTGATTGCAGCCTGCGGAATGTCAAACTGCACTTTAAGCTCACGAACAATGGTTTCTGGCAGGTCACGGGCATGGGCCGTAAGCAGCAGGTTGTGCGTACAGGTTTGCAGTTTGTCTGAAATGGCCACGTTTTCATTGCCGTGGCGAATCATCTCGACAATTTTTGCCTCAAGGCCCTTGATTTTGTCTCGCAGCAGGCCGGCCTGGCGCTCTTGCAAACTCACCGCCCGGCTGCCGTGGCCGCTGGACAGTTGCACACTGCTGAGCAATTCGGCGTGGCGCTCAAAAAAATCTGGCGTGTTGGCCAAAAAATTGGCAATGTCGTCTTCGGTGATGGGTTGGTCGATTGGGTTCATGTATGGATTGTGATTGTTTATCTTTGAAAGACTATATAGCGACCGGAGCGACGGGCCGCCTCTAGCAAGGTCAGCCCCAATGCCTGGGGAAAGGGGCAGCGCAACGCCGAAGGCACGCGAAGCGACAAGCGTGAGGGCACCATTTATGGAACGTCAATTTCAGACTCAAAAACGGTGACTGCCGGGCCGGTCATGAAAACGGGGGCAGCTAAATCGCCTGACCACTCGATGCTCAAAACGCCGCCGCGCGTTTGCACGTCCACTTTTGAATCAAGCAAGCCCAGCCGAATGCCCGCCACCACAGCCGCGCAAGCGCCAGTGCCGCACGCCAGCGTTTCGCCAGCACCGCGCTCATACACGCGCAGCCGGATGTTTGAGCGGTCAACCACCTGCATAAAACCAGCATTCACCCGGCGAGTAAAACGTGCGTGGTTTTCAATCAACGGACCAAGCTCGGCCACGAGCGCGGTGTCTACGTTACCAACCAC
>JANPDQ010000018.1:0-3222 GCA_031431575.1 Polaromonas sp. | reverse complement strand
TCAAGGCCGCTAAGTGCCACCAAGCCCAGCTTGTACAGGTCAGGCAGGGTGCGGATGATGTTGGCGTCAACCAGTTGCTCAACCAGTTTGTCGCCCAGGCCGTCCACCTCTACCGCGCGGCGGTGGGCAAAGTGCAATATGGCTTCTTTGCGCTGCGCGCCGCAAAACAGGCCACCGGTGCAGCGAAAATCAGCTTCGTCGTCCTCACGCACTGCGCTTGAGCCGCACACGGGGCAAATGTGCGGCATGGTGAACACTTCTGCGCCTGGCGCGCGCTTGTCCAGCAATACGCTGACGACTTCAGGAATCACGTCACCGGCACGGCGCACCACTACGGTGTCACCTACCCGAACGTCTTTACGGCGCGCTTCGTCTTCATTGTGCAGAGTGGCATTGGTCACGGTTACACCCCCGACGAACACTGGCGCCAGCTTGGCCACTGGCGTGAGCTTACCGGTGCGGCCAACCTGCACATCAATGCTGAGGACGGTGGTGAGTTGTTCTTGCGCGGGGTATTTGTGCGCTACGGCCCAGCGCGGTTCGCGGGTAACGAAACCCAGCTGCTTTTGCAGTGCGAGGCTGTTGACTTTGTAGACCACGCCATCAATATCAAACGGCAACTCGTCTCGTGTCTGCCCAATACGCTGGTGATACGCTATTAATTCAGGAGCTGCTTGCGCCCGTATTGTTTGGGCTGCAACCGGAAAACCCCATATTTTTAAGGTTTGGAGCATGTCAAAGTGGGTTTTGAAGTCTGGCCCGCCTTCGCTTGCCGGTGTGACTTCGCCCAGGCCGTAGGCGAAGAAGCTCAATGGGCGCTGCGCTGCAATGCTCGAGTCCAATTGGCGAACAGCCCCTGCTGCTGCGTTGCGCGGGTTGACGAAGGTTTTTTCGCCCTTCATTCCCTGGTTAATTTTGCTGCGCTGCTTTTCGTTGAGCGCTTCAAAGTCGTCGCGGCGCATGTAGACCTCGCCGCGTACGTCAAGTGTTGCCGGGCTCGGGAACGCCCACACCCCTGCCCTCTCCCGCAGGGAGAGGGAGTCAAAACCGTCTGCTCCCTCTCCCGCTGGCGGGAGAGGGCTGGTGTGAGGGACGAGGCGCAGCGGAATCTGCCCAATCGTGCGGACGTTTTGAGTAACGTCCTCACCCGTTTCGCCGTCACCGCGCGTAGCGGCTTGCACCAGCACACCGTTTTCATAGCGCAGACTCATGGCCAGTCCGTCAAACTTGAGTTCAGCCACGTATTCAACTGCGGGGTCAGCATCCGTCAAGCCCAGCTCCTTGCGGACCCGGGTGTCAAAATTTTGCGCGCCAGTGGCCTCGGTGTCGGTTTCAGTGCGAATGCTCAGCATCGGCACTTTGTGGCGTACGCTGGCAAACTGCGCCAGCGCCTTGCCGCCTACGCGCTGGGTGGGGGAATCAAGGCTTTGGAGTTGCGGGTGCGCGGCTTCTAGCGCCTGCAGTTCGGCAAACAATTTGTCGTATTCAGCGTCGGGGATTTGCGGCTCGTCGAGCACGTAGTAGCTGTGGGCATGCGCGTTGATTTGACTGCGTAGCTGCTCTGCCCGGCTGGCGGCGGTGTTTGGATTAGTCACACAGCCTAACTAAACAAGCGCCGGGCCAGAACAGAGCCTGCACCAAGTTCGCGCTCGTCCAGCGTGTCGTACAGCTGTTCCAGCTCGGCGGTAATCACGTCCATGGCGGGGGCGGCTATTGCGTTGCCGTTGTCGTCAATGATGGCGCCGTCCATGCTGGTGGCCAGCGCCATGGCGGCTTCGCACATGCGGGCAAAGGGCTTGTCGCCTCTGGGTACCTGCGGCACGTCTAGCGACAGCGAGACTTCACGCAGCGCAGATTGCTCAGGGTCTTCTGCCATGGCGGCCTGGGTGTCGAATGACAAGCCGAGCATGGGTGCACCGCCGTGCGTGGCGGCTGGCAGCACCATACGGCCCGGAATGGAACCCGCCACAAAGCCTTGGCGAGCTGCGTTTTGCTGTACGTAGCCCGGGCTCCAGGCGGTACTGAGCGTGCGCAGGGTGAAGCTGAGCTGAGCGTCGTGCGTACTGGCAAACTGGTCAAGCTCGCGCGCCCGGGCGACTTCGTCCATCATTTCAGGAAACTCGGGCTCACCGCCCACGCCGTCGGCAAAGGCTTGGGCTTTCATGACGAATTCAGAGTATTCAATCTGGTTGAGCGCGCCCAGCCGATTGGCCAGTTGCACGCCGCACTGAAACGTGCCGTAGCGCTGGCCTGCTACCGGTACTTCCCACAGGTTGGTGGCGCTGTTCAGGCCTTCGACACCAAACGGCTTGCTGCCTGCGCGGCGTGTGCTGGGCATGGCAGCCAATGCTGCTTCGCCTGAGACTTCTCCGTCGACTCCGACGGGCGCGATCACGTCAATCAGCGCATCAAGTAGCGGCTTTTTCTCAAGCGCCGTGAGGCGCGTGAGGGCAGTGAGATTTGCAAGATTTGAGTCGCTGTTGCCATCCAGCGAAGGATCGAGATCGAAGTCGATATCACCGTCAAAACTTGGCTCTTGGCGCTCGTTTGGCGGTAGATCAAAGTCAAGTGGTACGTCGGTCTGAGCTGACACACCCTCGTCAACCGTGGCAAGCTTAGGCTGGCTTTTACGCGCGGTCCATGCGCTGTGCGCTACCACTGCAGCGAGGATTAAACCGCCCGCAATCGCCAAACCGATTTGTAAGTTGCTCATTCCATTCCCATTTCAACGCGATATGTTGTTACTTCGCCTTGTCGTGCTGTAGCACTGCCAGCGGCTTCGCGCCTAATCTCGCATTGAAATGGAACTGGAAACAGAAGTGGCATCATGCTGCCTCCGCAAAGCCCAATGCTGATTCCATATCGACCGCAACAATGCGCGAAACACCCTGCTCCTGCATGGTGACGCCAATCAGCTGCTCGGCCATTTCCATAGCAATTTTGTTGTGGCTGATGAACAAAAACTGGGTCTCTTTACTCATCGATTTGACCAGTTTCGCGTAACGCTCGGTGTTGGCATCGTCCAGCGGCGCATCGACCTCATCGAGCAAACAAAACGGCGCGGGGTTCAATTGAAAAATCGCAAACACCAGCGCAATCGCGGTCAGGGCTTTTTCACCGCCTGAAAGCAAAGCAATACTCTGATTTTTCTTGCCCGGCGGCTGGGCGATGACTTGCACGCCTGAGTCGAGAATTTCTTCCCCCGTCATTTTCAGCTGCGCA
>JANPDQ010000017.1:0-3731 GCA_031431575.1 Polaromonas sp. | reverse complement strand
CGAAACATGCGTGGCTTGGGGTTGCCGCTTTGCGCCTTGGGCGTCACGGTGCCGACTTCAACAAAACCAAACCCCATACCTGCCAGGCCGTCAATGCAGTGGGCGTTTTTGTCCAGGCCAGCAGCCAAGCCGACGCGGTTGGCGAACTTCAAGCCTGCCAATTCAATCGGATCGTCAACCCGCGTGTTGCAATACGCCAGCGCTAGAGGCGTGCCCTGCGTGCGGGCCAGGCTGGCCATGGTTAGTTCGTGGGCTGCTTCTGCGTCAAGGCTGAATAAAAACGGACGGGTAAGGGCGTAGGGGATCAATGCCATCGGATAATTTACTTTGTTCGGTATAACTTTCAGCATTGTCTCAAACTCGTTTCCCTTTTCAACCTCAATTAACCCCACTATGACCCAAGACGAACTCAAAACCCTGGTCGGCCAAGCAGCGCTGGCCTATGTGACACCCGGCAGCATTGTGGGCGTGGGCACGGGCTCTACCGTCAACAAATTCATCGACGCGCTGGGCTCGATGAAAGCCCAAATCAAAGGGGCGGTGTCCAGCTCTATTGCCTCAACCGAGCGTTTGCAAGCCTTGGGCATTAAGGTGTTTGATGCGACAGAAGTGGATGAGTTGGCGGTCTACATAGACGGTGCAGACGAGATTGACCATGCAGGCTACATGATCAAAGGCGGCGGCGCGGCGTTGACGCGCGAGAAAATCGTCGCTGCCCAGGCCAGGCAGTTTGTGTGCATTGCCAACGCGTCAAAACTGGTTACTTCGCTCGGCGCATTTCCTGTGCCGGTGGAGGTTATTCCGATGGCGGCAAAGCGCATCGCGCGTCAGTTTTCAGACTTGGGCGGCACTGCGGCATTGCGAGCGAAAGACGGCACGCCACTGGTTACAGACAACGGCCAGCACATTCTTGATGTGACGGGTTTGCGTATCAAAGACCCGCTGGCTTTTGAAGCGCAAATCAACAACTGGCCCGGGGTTGTTACCGTCGGTATTTTTGCATTTCAAAAGGCCAACGTGTGCCTGTTGGCCACCGAAAGTGGCGTTAAAACACTGACCTTTTGAGGGTGCTACAGCTTAAAACCTGATGCCGGAAGGATTGGCTGGCGTAACCGCTGGGGCGGCAGCCGGTGCGGCTGCTGGGGCAGCAGCGCGTGCGGCTGGAGCAGCGGCCGCTGGTGCTGCAGTTACAGCAACCATCGGCGTAGCAGCAGCTTGCCTGAAGCCCGAAGGCAGGGTAGACGACGCTGGGTAGCCCGCTGCGTTTAAGAACTGCGTCCACTCTGCATCTGAATAGCCTTTAAGCTGCTGGCCACCAATCGTGGCAAACGGCAGGTTGCTGTCACCACTTAAACGCTGGAGCGCCTGAATATCCTCATTGCTGATGACGGTTTTCTCGGCAAAGGGTACGCCACGGGTGATCAACATCGACCTCGCCGACTGGCACGGGCTGCAGTTCTCCCCGGTGTACAGCGTCACAGGGTATTTGTTGGCTACCTGGCGCAGCTCATACGGCAGAGCGCTAGACCCGACGCCGCCGCCGACGGAAGCCGCTCTGCCAGGCGTGGCCTTGGCAGCAGGCTCAGCGGGCGGCTTGTCTGAAAAAGACACTTTGCCGTCTGGCCCGACGATACGGTATACAGGTTGGGAAAAAGAGGCTGTAGCGCAAGCAATTAGGGCGCAAGCTGCTATAAATTTAGACGGTTTTGACATTTTCAACATGATGCTTTCTCCAAATTGCGAGTACACATACAAACGCAGGCACGACTTTAACGTGCTTGGGCCATGCCTTGGTGACGCAGCAAGGCGTCGATGGTTGGCTCACGGCCCCGAAAGGCTTTGAACGACGCCATCGCGGGGCGGCTGCCGCCAGCTTCCAAAATCGCTTCGCGGTATTTTCGGCCTACTTCGATTTGCGGAACGCCGTTTTCAAGCGCTTCTTCGAACGCGGCATACACATCTGCAGACAACACTTCTGCCCATTTATAACTGTAGTAGCCCGCTGCATAACCACCTGCAAAAATATGGCTGAAAGTGTGCGCTGTGCGGCTGTAGGCGGGCGAGTTCAACACAGCAACTTCTTTGCGGACTTCATTGAGCAAGTCCATCACATCATTTGTCGGGTTGTGTGACGTGTGCAGCAGCATGTCAAACAGTGAAAACTCAACCTGGCGCAGCGTTTGCATGCCAGCCTGAAAATTCTTGGCAGTGAGCATTTTGTCGAACAAGGCACGCGGCAGTGGCTCACCGGTATCAACGTGCGCTGTCATGTGTTTGAGCACATCCCATTCCCAGCAAAAGTTTTCCATGAACTGGCTCGGCAGCTCAACTGCGTCCCACTCAACGCCGCTTATGCCAGATACATCACGCTCATTGATCTGCGTCAGCATGTGGTGCAGGCCGTGGCCGAATTCGTGGAAAAGCGTGGTCACATCGTCATGGCTGAGCAGCGCGGGTTTGCCGCCCACGCCATCGGCAAAATTGCACACCAGATGGGCGATTGGGGTTTGCAGCGCGCCCGTGTCTGGCCGCAGCCAGCGGGCACGTACGTCGTCCATCCACGCACCGCCGCGCTTGCCGGTACGGGCGGGCTGGTCTAGATAGAACTGGCCTACCAGCTGTCCGGCGCGTTCAATCCTGAAAAACTCAACGCCAGGTTTCCACACAGGTGCCGTGTCTTTGCGAATCGCCACCTCAAACAGCGTTTCAATGATTTTGAACAAGCCCGCCAGCGCTTTCGGCGCGGTGAAGTACTGTTTAACTTCTTGTTCACTGAACGCGTAGCGGGCTTCCTTCAGCTTTTCACCAATGTATGCAAAGTCCCACGGCTGTGGGTCTTTCAGATCTAGATGTTCAGCTGCAAAAGCACGCAAATCGGCCACGTCTTTTTCGGCAAACGGTCGGGCGCGCTGCGCCAGGTCGCGCAGAAACGCAATCACTTCGTCAGGCGACTTGGCCATTTTGGCGACCACCGACACCTCACCAAAATTCGCGTAGCCCAGCAGTTCTGACTCTTCAAGGCGCAGCGCCAAAATTTCTTTGATGACTGCACTGTTGTCAAACTTGCTGAATTCTGCGGGTGCCTGGTCGCTGGCGCGGGTGGTGTAGGCGCGGTACAAAATCTCGCGCAGCGCGGAGCTGGCAGCAAACTGCATCACTGGCAAATAGCAGGGCATTTTCAGCGTAAGTTTGTAGCCGTCTTTGCCTTCGGCTTTGGCTTGCTCCAGCGCAGTTTCAATGACATCAGCGGGCACGCCGTTCAGTTCTTCAACTTTGGCGTAGTAGGCAAACGCGTCGGTCGAATCCAGTGCGTTTTCACTGAACTTTTGACCCAATTCGGCTTGCCGCTCCTGGATTTTGGCAAAGCGCTCTTTGGCCGCGCCAACAAGCTCAGCGCCAGACAACACAAAATTACGCATCGCGTTTTTGTGTGCCTGGAGTTGCTCGGCGTTGAGTGTGCCCACGTCAATTGCTTTGTACTTGGCGTACAGGGCTTCGTCTGCGCCCAGGCGGGTGTAAAACTCGGTGATGGTGGGCAGCGCGGCGTTGTAGGCAGCTCGCAATTCAGGCGTGTCAGCAACGCCGTTCAAGTGGCTGACTGCGCCCCACGCGCGGCCGAGTTTTTCAGTAGCTACGTCTAGCACGCCAGATATCGCCGTCCAGTTGGCGGGGAAGTCGCTGGCAGTGACTTTTTCAAGGCTGTTTTGCGCATCAAGCAATAGCGCATCTAC
>JANPDQ010000016.1:0-12381 GCA_031431575.1 Polaromonas sp. | reverse complement strand
GCCCGCTCACCCGATTCGCGCGAGCCATTACCGCTGCCCGCTGGCGTGACCTGTTTTACCGTGGCGGCAACCACGTCAAGCCAAGCCAGCGCCTTGAAAGATGCGCTGATAGGCGACGGCTTGGTGCCGCTGCGCAGCGCGTTGGGCCAGCACGATGAAGCGGCGCATTGCTTGGGCTTTCTGCCTGACAAGCAGTGGACTGCGTACGCTACAAACCACATGGCGCTGCTGTCGCGCCCTGACGTGGGTGCGCAGGTGCTGAAGTGGCTCAGTCAGGATTAAGAGTGGGTTTATAAAATCCGTAAGCTTGAAAACGGGCGACAACGCCCTAAGTAAATTGATTGCCAACTTCTCTATTCCTCCCCAGACCATGACAACCACTGCCACCCCACCAAAACAAACCATGGCCTTTCAGGCTGAAGTCGCCCAGTTGCTCAAGCTGGTCACGCATTCGCTATATTCCAATCCTGAAATTTTCTTGCGCGAGCTGGTGTCCAACGCATCGGACGCGTGTGACAAACTGCGCTTTGAATCGTTGAACAATGCCGCCCTGCTGGAGTCTGACCCTGACTTGAAAGTACGCATCAGCTTTGACAAAGCTGCCAAAACGCTCACGATCACAGACAACGGCATTGGCTTGTCGCAGCAAGAGGCGATTGACAACCTGGGCACGATTGCCAAAAGCGGTACGCGCGACTTTGTTGCCAGCTTGTCAGGCGATCAGAAAGACGACTCTCAGTTGATTGGCCAGTTCGGCGTGGGGTTTTATTCGGGCTTTATCGTTGCCGACCGCATCACGGTTGAAAGCCGCCGCGCTGGCTTGCCAGCCAGCGAGGGCGTGCGTTGGGCCAGCGAAGGCACGGGTGAGTTTGAGGTTGCGCAAATCGAGCGCGCCGAGCGCGGCACCAGCATCACGTTGCACCTGAAAGACGACGCAGAGGAATATTTGAACGCCTACAAACTCAAAGGCGTGATCAACAAATACTCAGACCATATTTCCCTGCCCATCTTGATGGAAAAAGAAGAGTGGAAAGACGGCGAGTTGATCTCCAGCACCGACCCAGAAGGCGGCAGGCAACCCGGCGGCATGGTCAAAACTGGCGAATGGGACACCGTCAACCAGGCCGCAGCGCTGTGGACGCGCCCGAAAAAAGACATCACGCTTGAGCAGTACGACGAGTTTTACAAACAGATCAGCTACGACCAAAACGCGCCGCTGGCCAGCACGCACAACCGGGTTGAGGGCGCAACTGAATACACGCAGTTATTGTTCATTCCGAGCAAAGCGCCGATGGATATGTTCAACCGTGACAAAGCCGCGGGGGTCAAGCTGTACGTCAAGCGCGTCTTCATCATGGACGATGCGCAGGCGATGATGCCAACGTATCTGCGTTTTGTCAAAGGCGTGGTGGATTCCAGCGATTTGCCGCTCAACGTGTCGCGCGAGCTGCTGCAGGAAAGCCGCGCCGTCAAAGCCATTCGTGAGGGCTGCACCAAGCGCGTGCTCGGCATGATTGAGGACCTGGCCAAAAACAATGTGCTACCTGCGTCCTCTGCTGATGGTGTGACTGATGTCGTAACTGATGTCGTCAGTGAAGAAGACAAAGCCCAAGTCGGCAAGTTCGATACTTTCTACGCTGAGTTTGGCGCTGTGCTCAAAGAAGGCCTGGGCGAAGACTTTGCGAACCGCGACCGCATCGCCAAGCTGCTGCGTTTTGCGTCTAGCACCACTGACGCCGCGACGGTAGGTTTTGCCGACTACAAAGCCCGCATGAAGGACGGCCAGGACGCGATTTACTACATCACTGCGGACACGCTGGCAGCCGCCAAAAGCAGCCCGCAGTTGGAAATTTTCCGTAAAAAAGGCATTGAAGTTTTGTTGATGGCTGACCGGGTAGACGAGTGGGCACTGAACTACCTGCACGAGTTTGACGGCACACCGCTGCAGTCGGTTGCCAAAGGCGCGGTTGACCTGGGCAAGCTGCAAGATGAAGACGAAAAGAAGGCCGCTGAGCTGGCACAAACCGAGTTCAAGCCGACGCTCGACAAGTTAAAGGAAGCACTCAAAGACAAAGCCAGCGACGTGCGCGCCACGAGCCGTTTGGTCGACTCACCCGCCTGCCTGGTCGTGCAAGACGGTGACATGTCCACCCAGCTCGCCCGCATGCTCAAGCAAGCTGGTCAGGCCGTGCCGGAGGTCAAGCCGATTCTGGAAGTCAATGCTGAACACGCGCTCGTTAAGAAGCTGGTGGGCATTGAAGATGAAGGCAATTTTGACGACTTGGCCAACATCATTTTTGACCAGGCCTTGCTGGCTGAAGGCGGCTTGCCCGCCGACCCTGCGGCTTATGTGAAGCGGGTAAACGCCCTGCTAGAAAAGTCGTGAGTTTTCGCGTTTGACAATCCGTAAAGCTTGCCGCGTGGCGGGTTTTACTTGTCGAGCGGTGGCATTTCCAGAGTCATGACTGCGGGGCCGCCCCGGCTTGCTGACAGACTCACCTTGCCAGCCGTAGCCGACTGCAAAATCAACCCATCTTCAACAACGCTACCTACCTTGAAAGTAAGCGGCGGCTTGCCGTCAATGGCGATCAAGGCGGCTTCTTTTCCCAATACGCCAGAGACTACGCCCTTCAGGGCAAATCTGCTGCTATTGCTGACTGGGGCAGCGCTTGGCGATGGAGCAGCCCCAAGAAGCCGAGCCAGGCTGGTCGTGTCGATGGCCTCGGATTTGAATACGACGGCACTCGCAAAGTTGCTTGATGAACGCTGCGTGTTGATTCGGAGAATCCAGTACGTCGCAGTTGCGGCCACCAAAAGCCAAACGCAAACTGTGGCGGTATGTAAAACGAGGCGGTGAGGTGTTGGGTCGGCCATTGCCGGATTATGATGGAAGCCGTCGAAAATCATCCAGAGTGCCCATGAAATCTTCCAAGCGTTTTTCTCGTCAATGGTTGCAGCGCGGCTTCACTTTAATTGAGTTGATGGTGGTGTTGGTCATCATCGGCGTGCTCGCCGCGTTGATTGTGCCCAACGTGCTGGACCGCGCGGACGATGCCAGAGTTATGGCCGCACGCACCGACGCGAACAACCTGATGCAGGCGCTCAAGCTCTACAAGCTCGACAACCAGCGTTTGCCCACGCCTGAGCAAGGCTTGGCAGCCCTGCTGACCAAGCCTACCACCGGCCCCATTCCTGCAAACTGGAAACCCTATTTGGAGAAGTTGCCAAATGACCCGTGGAATCGGCCTTACCAGTACCTTGTACCCGGTATTAAAGGCGAATTTGATGTGATGTCTTTTGGTGCTGATGGCGTTGCTGGCGGCGAGGGGAAAAACGCTGACTTGGGGACTTGGCAGTAAGCCAAAAAGCCGCATCCAGCATGGCCAGCATGTCGCCACGCACGCCGTCTCGATCACAGTTGTTTGGCTTCACGCTGCTGGAGCTTTTGGTAGTGGTTAGCATCATCGCGGCGGTTTCCGCAGGCGTTGCGCTGGCGCTGCGTGATGGCAACCAGACAGCGCTTGAGCGCGACGCCCAGCGCCTCGCAGTGCTGTTGGAGTCTGGCAGGGCGCAGTCTCGGGCGACTGGAGTTGCTGTGCGCTGGAGGTCCACCGCCACCGGATTTGTTTTTGATGGCGTTAGCGCGGCCACCTTGCCAAGCCAGTGGCTGTCTGAATCTACACGCGCGGTTCAAGGCGCAGGCGCTGGGGGCACAGTGATCTTGCAACTCGGGCCCGACCCAATGATTGGCCCGCAAGAAGTTCAGTTAATTGACGCCAGCCAAGGTGGCAACCCGCAAGCAGTAACCGTTCGCATCGCCACCGACGGCCTCAGGCCTTTTGCATTGCAAGCCAAAGGGACTCCTTGATGGCCCGCGCTTTGAAATGCGTCGGCTTTACCTTGATTGAGGTGTTGGTCGCGCTCAGCATTGTGGCGGTAGCGCTCGCTGCGGGAACGCAAGCCATGCAAGCCCTGACGAATAACGCGACGCGCCAGTCTGATGTGCTTCTTGCGCAACTGTGCGCTGAAAACGAAATGGTCAAAATTCGGCTCTCGCGCCAGTTGCCCAGCGTGGGCGACAGCACGGTTTCCTGCGAACAGGCGGGGCGCGTATTGCAAGTGCTGGTGTCTGTGCGGCCCACACCCAACCCCTTGTTCAGGCGGGTAGACACCAAAGTCAACGACGCAAACGTGCCGATTTTGCAGTTGTCTACCGTGGTGACGCAGTACTGATATGCGCAAGCAAGCTTCTCATCTTGGCCAGCTCACGCTCGGGCCAAGCCATCGCGGCTTCACTTTGATTGAGCTGCTGGTGGCACTATCAGTGATGGCTATTTTGGCGCTGCTGAGCTGGCGCTCGATTGACGGCATGGCAAAGGCACAGGCACAGGTCAGTGCCCGCTCTGACGAGGCGCTGACGCTGAACGCCAGCCTGGCGCAATTCAAGTTTGATCTGGACGCCATTTCCCAGACACCAGGTGTGAGCAGCCTTGACTGGGATGGCCGGGTCCTGCGGATGACCCGGCTGGCGTCAACGCCTGGCGACGGTTTGCAAGTGGTTGCATGGACGCGCCGCTTTGACGATGGCGGCCAGTGGCTGCGTTGGCAGTCTCCTGCAAGCCGCGTTTTTAGTGAGTGGCGCCAGTCGTGGGAGCAGGCCGCTGGTTGGGCCCAAAACGCCAGTGCTGAATCTAAAAAGCGCGAGACTTTTTTAGTACCACTGAGCGAGTGGCAGATTTTTTACTTTCGCAACAATGCATGGAGCAACCCACTGTCCAGTGACGGCGCCGCTGCGGGCCAAGGCGTGCAAAGCCCGGTGGTGCAAGTGGTGGTACCCGACGGCATTCGGGTCATTTTGACTTTGCCGCCGGGCCAGGGTTTTGCCGGTAAGCTGACGCTTGACTGGGTACGCCCCACCCTGGGAAGTGAGCAGTAATGAGCCGCTTTAATAAAAATCCTGTAGTGCGGGCAGCCATACTGGTCGTGCGTCAGCAAAGCGGTGCTGCGCTGCTTTCGGCGATGCTGACGGTGACACTGGTCGCCACCTTTGCCTCTGCAGCGCTTTGGCAGCAGTTTCGCAGCCTCGAAGTTGAAACCGCAGAGCGCGGGCGCTTGCAATCGGCGTTGATCCTGACCGGAGCGCTTGATTGGGCGCGGCTGATTTTGCGTGAAGACGGCCGCACTGCGGGGGCCGACCATTTGGCCGAGCCGTGGGCCGTGCCGCTTGAAGAGGCAAGGCTGTCGACTTTTTTGGCGGTTGATGGTGTGGCCCCTGAAGCTGACCGCGATGCGTTTTTGTCGGGCACCATCACCGACATGCAAGGCCGGTTGAATATTGCAAACTTGCTGGATGGTGCCAACAAGTCAGAAGTCGGCCTGGCCAGTTTTAAGCGGCTTTTTGAGCTGCTTGATTTGCCGCCCCAAGCGCTGGCCACTTTAGCTGACAACTACCAGGCGGCAGCTAAACGCGCGTACCAGCCGCCTAACCCGTCTGGTGGCGCTTCTGCAGCCTTGGGCCCTGCGGGCAATGCGAATTCATCTGACTTTTTGTCTCCGCAGCGCGCCGACCAGCTTGCCTGGTTGGGCCTGGATGCCGCAACGCTAGCAACACTTGAGCCTTACATTAGCGTGCTGCCAGCACGTACCCCGGTTAACTTGAACACCGCCGATGCCGTGGTGATTGCGGCCAGCACGCCAGGGCTTGATCTGGCGGGCGCGGAAAAGCTGGTTGCCGCGCGCGCGCGTAAGCACTTCACCACTCTGGCCGAGGCCAATCAGAGCCTGGGAAACCCGGGGTTAAGTTTTATTGAAGGCCAGCATAGCGTAGCCACCCGCTTTTTTGAGGTGCGTGGCCAGTTGCGGCTTGACCAGCTGTCGGTGTTTGAGCGGTCATTGGTGCAGCGCGATGGCCGAAATGTCCGCACCCTGTGGCGCGCGCGCGGCGCGCTCAGCGAAACTGCTCAAGCAAGCGCCCCCTTGCCTAACGCCAGTCCAAGGCAATGAGACTTTGCCGGTCAAGCTGAACGGTCAGTTGGCCCGGCGCTGCCGGGTTTCACGGCCCAGTCAATTTGCCAACCTACAATGGCAAAAAATTAAGGATGAAGAATTAAGGTGGTGGGTACTCTAGTTGTCTGTTTACCGTCGGTTGACGCGGGCCTGTCGGTCAGCTATGCCTATGTCCGTTCCAGTAGTGGTGTGCGGCCACTTCGGCAGGCCAATGAGGAAAACCAGGCCAGTGCCACAGCAGCTTTGCTGCCCGAACCCGAGCGCGGGCGTGAACTGGTGGCAGTAATCCCGTCTGGTGCGCTGTCCTGGCATGCGGTTGATTTGCCTGATGGATTGAGCGCCACATCGCCCAGGCTGCGCGTGGTGCTTGGCGGCTTGCTGGAAGATCGCCTGCTGGATGACCTTGACAACGTGCACTTTGCCCTGGCACCACAACTGCGCACCGCGCCAAACGGCCAAACCTGGGTTGCAGCCTGCGACAAGGCTTGGCTGCAGGGCCACTTGCAGGCGCTTGAGAATGCGCAGCGGCCAGTTGCCAGAGCTGTGCCCGAGTTCGCCCCGGATCTTGAGGCATTGCAGCTTCACGCGGTTGGCGATGTGGAGTCGGCGTTCTGGGTTGTTACAGGTGCGCCAGTAGGCGGCTTGATGCGCTTGCCGTTTTCTGCGGCAGCGCTGGCGGTGGTGCCCAAGCCGGCAGGCGATGACGCAGGTGCGGCTTTTGCCGAGCCTGCACTGGCCGCGCTGTCCGAGCAAATGCTCCAGTCAAAAGTAAACCTGGTCACCCGGCCGCAGCGCTGGCTGGACGCTGCCAGCTCCCCTTGGGACTTGGCGCAGTTTGACCTCGCACGTAACGCAAGATCGCGGACCGTTAAAAAATTAACCGGCTGGCTGACAGACGTGCTGCGTGCGCCGCAGTGGCGGCCCGTGCGCTGGGGCGTTGCCGCGTTGCTGCTGGCAAATCTTGCGGGCTTGAACGCCTGGGCGTGGCAGCAAAAATCCAGCCTGGCCGCTACCCGTGCCGCCGTGCAAACCACGTTGACGCAAACCTTCCCAAGCGTCAAGGTGGTGGTAGATGCGCCCTTGCAGATGCAGCGTGAAGTCAGCAATTTGCGCCAGGCCAGCGGCGCTGTTTCAAGCAGCGACTTGGAAGCGATGCTGGCTGCATTGGGCACGGCAACTCCGGCGGGGCGAAGTTTGACAAGCATCGACTTTGCGGCTGGCGAGTTACGCGTCAAGGGCCTGTGGAGCGGCCTGCAAAGCGATCCGCAAGAAGTTGGCGTGATCTCCAGCCAGCTCAAGGCGAAGGGCTATTTGGCTCAAATCGATGGTGATATGTTTGTAGTCAAGCCCGACCCGCAGGCGGCTCCATAAATGGCGACTTCATTGAATACCGCCAAAAACGCGCCGCAACGCTTGGCCCAGCGCTGGCAAGGGCTTGCGCCGCGTGAGCAAACGTTGATTGGTTCTGCAGCGGCGGTGGTGGCTTTGGCACTTGTTTGGTGGGTGGCCATTGGGCCTGCACTGAGCGTGCTGAAAACTGCCAGCACCCAGCGTGCAGCGCTGGATGCGCAGTTGCAGCAAATGCAGGCATTGCAAGCGCAGGCCAAAGTGCTGCAAGGGCAGCCAAAAATGAACGCGGCAGATTCAGCCCGGGCGCTGGAGGCATCTGTAAAGCAGCGGTTGGGTGCAACCGGGCAGTTGTCAATAGTTGGATCGCAAGCAACATTGACCCTGAAAAATGTCCCTGCCGATGCGCTGGCGCAGTGGCTTGGCCAGGCCAGAACCGTCGCCAAAGCCGTACCGAGCCAAGCCCGGCTTCGCCTGAGCACCAGCAGTCCCGGTGCTTGGGACGGCACGCTTGTGTTGTCGCTGCCTGCACAGACTCAATAAGCATCATGCCTTTTCAAGCGCGCTCCACCAGGCACCGCATTGCCCCCGCACCCTGGGGCTACGCAGTGCTAGGCAGCCTGCTGGGCCTGGTTTTGGCTTTGGTTTTTTTTGCACCGGCGTCGCTGTTGGGCGCTGGCTTGGCCAACGCGTCGCAAGGTCGCCTGCAGCTTGTTGACGAGCGCGGCACGCTCTGGAGCGGCTCGGCGCGGCTGTTGCTGACGGGCGGCAGTGGCAGCTCGGGCGGTGCCACGTTACCGGGTCGATTGAGTTGGAAATTGCGGCCAGCTTGGGCGGGGGTAAAACTGCAACTGAGCGCCCCCTGCTGCACACCCGAGCCGTTGCAGGCGCGCCTGCGGGTTGGCTGGGGCACGCAAGACTTTGAGCTGGGCAACGCAACATCGACGTGGCCCGCTGCCATGCTGGCGGGACTGGGCACGCCCTGGAACACGGTGCAGGCAGAAGGCAGCCTGGAGTTGACGACCCAAGCCTTGGCGATCAAGCGGTTTGATGGGCGCGTGTCTTTGGCTGGTAACGCGCAGCTGCGTGCGCTGGATGTGTCGTCGCGTTTGTCGACTTATCGCCCCATGGGCAGCTACCAATTGCAACTGAGCGGCGGGGGCGCACCCACGCTTGCGTTGACTACTTTGTCGGGTACCCTAAAACTTAGTGGCAACGGCACTTGGGTGGGTTCGCGGCTGCGGTTTTCTGGCGTTGCCAGCGTTGAGCCTGAGCTAGTCGGCGCGTTCACGAATTTGTTAAATATCATTGGCCGCCGTCAGGGTGTTCAATCCATCATCACTTTGGGCTAAAAGCTATGGCACACCAATCACCAATGACAGCCGGGGCAGCCAGCGGCACGCCCAGCCGCGCAAGCAATGTATTTCACAAGGCATTCCCACAAAGACGATTCACTATTGTTTTAATAGCTGCTTGCGCCTATATTTATTGCGCTAGTGGCTATTTATATGCACAAACGGTCACTGTGACGCCTCCTGCGCCACCTCCCATGCCCGCGCAGATACCGGCACCTGCTGCCATGCCTGCATTCACCTCACCGCCTGCCGCAACAGGTGCGCCAGCTGCGGCCAAAGCCGCGCCCAACGTGGCGGGCGCGCCAAACGCAACACAATCCCGTGCGGGCGGCCCGGTCAGTCTGAATTTCCAAGGCGCAGAAATTGACGCGGTGGCCCGCACCATGGCCGTCATTACCGGGCGCAATGTCGTGGTTGACCCGCGCGTCAAGGGTGTGATGTCGCTGGTAACCACGTCAGCCGTGTCGCCCGCGCAAGCGCTCAGGTTGTTCTCACTTCAATTACGTACACAAGGCTTTGCGCTGGTCGAGTCGTCTGGCCTGTATCTGGTCGTGCCCGAGGCTGATGCCAAGCTGCAAAGCGGCTCCGTTTCAGTAGGCGCGGTAAAAGGCGGCGGCGGGCAAATCCAAACGCAAATCTTCAAGCTCAATCACGAGACCGCCAACAACTTGGTGCCGGTGCTGCGCCCGTTGATCAGCCCAAACAACACGATCAACGTCAACCCCGGCAACAACTCACTCATCATCACCGACTACGCCGATAACTTGCAGCGCATTGGCACCATCATTGCGTCGCTTGACATGCCAAACGCCACGGGCGTCGAGATCATTCGCCTGCAGCACTCCATCGCTACCGACATGGCCCCGCTGGTAGCGCGGCTGATTGACTCGGGCGTTGCGGGTGGCGCAGCAGCCGGGCAGGCAGACACGGCTTTTCGCACGACCTTGCTGGCCGAGCCGCGCAGCAACTCGCTGATTTTGCGTGCCGCCAATCCGGCGCGGCTGGCGCTGGTCAGAACACTGGTTGAAAAGCTCGACCAGGGCTCTTTCAACGGGCAAGGCGCTGGTAAAGATTCAGCCAGCGGAAACATTTATGTGGTGTATTTGAAAAATGCTGACGCCACCAAGCTGGCGGCTACGCTGCGCGCTGCACTGGCGGCTAACACGCTGGGCGGAGGCGGCACGGGCGCAAGCGTGAGTGTTGCAGCGCCGGCGGCTGGTGGAGCTGCAGGCGGCGCAAGCGCTGCAGCAACCGCTGCACTCACCAGTGCCCAGCCATCCACGGGTGGGCAAATTCAGGCCGATCCAGCAACCAACTCGCTCATCATTACCGCGCCTGAGCCGCAGTACCGCCAGTTGCGCTCAGTCATCGACAAACTCGATGCGCGGCGCGCCCAGGTGTTTGTTGAAAGCCTGATTGCTGAAGTCAACGCCGACAAGGCGGCTGAGTTTGGCATTCAATTTCAAGGTGCTTTGGGCAAAAAGGGCGATGGCGCCATTGGCCTGCTGGGCACCAACTTCAACATTGGCGGCGCCAACATCATCAGCTTGGCCACAGGCGCCGCCGCCGGCACCGTTGCACCGTCGGCGGGCGGTAATTTTGGCGTCGCATCACGCCAAAGTAACGGCGTGTATGTGCTGGGTTTTCTGGCGCGGTTTTTAGAAAGCAGTGGTGAGGGCAATGTGCTGTCAACGCCCAATTTGTTGACGCTGGACAACGAAGAAGCGCGCATCGTGGTGGGCCGCAATGTGCCGTTTGTCACGGGCCAGTTCACCAGCAACAACTCGAATTCTGGTTCGGTCAATCCGTTTCAAACCATCGAACGCAAAGACGTCGGCTTGACCCTGCGCGTCAAGCCACAAATCAGTGAAGACGGCAGCGTTAAATTGCAAGTGTTTCAGGAAGTCAGCAGTGTTGACCCGGCCACTGTCAATTCGCCTAACGGCCCCACCACCAACAAGCGCTCAATCGAGTCAAACGTGGTGGTGGAAGACGGAGCCATCGTGGTGCTGGGTGGGCTGCTGACGGATGAGTATTCAGGCGGGGCTGAGAAGGTGCCGTTTTTGGGCGATGTGCCGCTGTTTGGAAACCTGTTCAAAGGTGAAGCCCGTTCGCGTAAAAAGTCAAACCTGATGGTGTTTTTGCGGCCCGTGGTGGTGCGTGACGCGTCATCGACCGAGAGCTTGTCGCAAGACCGCTACGACTTTATGCGCAGCGCGCAGCAATTGGGGCAGCCGAAGTCAAACCTCATGGTGCCGATCAACGAGGCCCCTGTGCTGCCTGCGCTGCCAGAATCAAAGCGCGAATCCATTGTGCCGAGCCCGATGAAACCGGCGCAAACATTCCCCGTGCCGCCAACGCCACCAGCCAAGTAAGCACCATGCGCTACCCGCTGCCTTATGCATTTGCCCGCAGCAACGCGCTGCTGATTGAAGACAACGGCGCGTCGCGCACGCTGTGGCACAGCGCCAGCCCGAATGGCAACGCGCTGGGCGAAGTGATGCGCAAGTACGCAGCCACCGGAAGCCCGCTCGAATTACAAAGCCTGGACGCCAACGCATTGGCGCAGCGTATCAGCGCGGCGTATGCCGAAGGTGAATCCAGTGCTGCTGCGGTGGTGAGCGAGGTCGAGTCTGATGCCGACCTGTCGCGCATCATGCAAGAGCTGCCCGCCATTGCCGACCTGCTGGACACGTCTGACGACGCACCCATTATCCGCATGCTGAACGCACTGCTCACGCAGGCCGCGCGCGACGGCGCAAGTGATATTCACATTGAGCCATACGAGCGCCATTCGAGTGTGCGGTTTCGGGTGGACGGCACGCTGCGCGAGGTGGTGCAGCCCAACCGGGCGCTGCATGCCGCGCTGATTTCGCGTCTGAAAATCATGGCCGACCTTGATATTTCAGAAAAGCGCCTGCCGCAAGACGGCCGCATCAGTTTACGCATCGGTACCCGCGCGGTGGATGTGCGCGTGAGCACACTGCCCAGCGCGCACGGAGAGCGCGCTGTGCTGCGCCTGCTGGACAAAAGCGGAACTAATTTAAGCCTTGAATCCGTCGGCATGCAGGGCGATGTGCTGGCCCGCCTGGCGCAACTGATTGCGCAGCCGCACGGCATTATTTTGGTGACTGGCCCCACTGGTTCGGGCAAAACTACCACGCTGTACGCAGCGCTGCAGCGCCTGGACGCTGCCGCCGGAAACATCATGACGGTGGAAGACCCGATTGAGTACGAGCTGGCGGGCATTGGCCAAACGCAGGTCAACCCCAAGATTGATTTGACGTTTGCCAAAGCACTGCGCGCCATATTGCGGCAAGACCCCGACGCCATCATGATCGGCGAAATACGTGATTTTGAGACTGCGCAAATTGCCATCCAGGCATCGCTGACCGGACATTTGGTGTTGGCCACGCTGCACACCAACGACGCTGCCAGCGCAGTCACCCGGCTGACGGACATGGGTGTTGAGCCGTTTTTGCTCAGCTCATCGCTGCTCGGTGTGTTGGCACAGCGGCTGGTGCGCAAGTTGTGCAGCGTTTGCGGCGGCACTGGCTGTGCTGAATGCGGGCAAACCGGCTACCAGGGCCGTACGGGTGTGTTTGAACTGATGGTGGCAGACGACGCCATACGCGCCCAAATTCATGGCCGCGCCGCTGAGGCTGACATTCGC
>JANPDQ010000015.1:0-2516 GCA_031431575.1 Polaromonas sp. | reverse complement strand
ATTGGGCAAGAGAAAAGCCGCAACAAAAGCGCAGTCAAAGTGTGGGACCAGCGCGCCTACAAAGACTACGACGACACGCAAGAGCTCGGCACCCGCAATATAAAGGTCGCGCTGCGCCGCCTGCGCAAATTTGCCCGGCTGGGCAGCGTTGAAGAGCTGGACTTGCCCGACACCATTCACTCGACCGCAGCAAATGCCGGCTGGCTCGACATAAAGATGATTCCCGAGCGCCACAACAATGTGAAGGTGCTGCTGCTGATGGACGTGGGCGGCACGATGGACGAGCACATTGGCCGGGTGGAAGAAATGTTTTCAGCGGTCAAAACCGAGTTCAAACACCTGGAGTTTTATTACTTTCACAACTGCGTGTACGACTTCATGTGGAAGAACAACCGCCGCCGCTTCAGTGAAAAGTTTGCCACCTGGGACATCATTCGCAAATACAACAAAGACTACAAACTGATCTTTGTTGGCGACGCCACCATGAGTCCGTACGAGATTTTGCAGCCCGGCGGCAGCGTGGAATACAACAATGAAGAAGCAGGCGCTGAGTGGATGCAGCGGCTGACCAACGCATTCCCCAAATTCGCCTGGATCAACCCAGAACCGCAAGGCGTGTGGCAATACCGCCAGTCCATCAGCGTGATGCAGCAACTCGTCAACCAGCGCATGTACCCGCTGACCATCAAGGGCCTGGAAGAGGCGATGCGGCTGCTGTCGAAGTAGGCATTGGCCTGCACAGTTTGCGCTGGCAGGGCGCTATATTGCCAAAGCAATGCCGACAATATTCCAGCGTTTTTTTCTGACTGTGGTGGCCACGTTGATTGCGGCCTCTTTTGCCCGCGCGCAACCCGCAGCGCCTTCAGGGGCAGCAGAGCCCATTGCCTTTGACATTGCCGTGCGTTTGTCAGCCGATTTCAATACGCTGAAGGCTCTGGTGGAAAAGCATATTGAGTTGCAGCGCTACCGGGCTGTGGCTGACCTGGACGCCGCTGAACTGGCCCGCCTGATTGCCTTGGCCGAGCAGGATGTGCGCAATCTGGTCGGCACACTGGGGTACTTCAGCGCTGAGATTCGAATAACCCGTGAAGACGCCGCTCAGCGCCCCGTGATTGCCATTGCCATCACGCCGGGACCAGCGACGACGATTGGCAGTACGAGCTTTGGTTTTACGGGCGACATCGCCAGCTCAACTGATGCAGCGGCAGAGGTGCAGAAAAACACCCTGCAAAACAACTGGCTGTTGCCCAACGGCCAGCCGTTTACCCAAGACGCATGGGACAGCGCCAAAACGCAGGCGCTACGCGACCTGGTGGCACGCCGCTACCCTGCAGGGAAACTGACCGATAGCCTGGCCGACATTGACCCCGCCACCAACCAAGCCGACTTGTCAGTCAAGCTCGACTCCGGCCCGCTCTACCGACTGGGCCCATTGCAAATTACGGGCGTGTCGCGCTACAACCCGGTGCTGGTGCCGCGCCTTGCCCAACTCAAAGAAGGTGCGGCGTATGACCAGAAGGCGCTGATTGACGCGCAGCAACGCATCGGCGCCAGTGGCTACTTTGACTCCGCCAATGTTTCCATGGACCTTGAGGGCGACCCGCAAGCCGCGCCCGTGCAGATACTCGTGCGGGAAGCGCGCTTGCAAAAAATAGTGCTGGGCGTGGGTCTCAGTACCGACAGCGGGCCACGTGCGTCGCTGGAACACACCCACAACAAGGCAGCAGGCACCGACTGGCGCGCGGTGACCAAGCTGCAGTTAGAAAGAAAATCGCCATCGCTGCAAACTGAATGGACATCCTTGCCAGATGCAGCCAATTGGCGTTGGGTTGGTCTGGCAAGGGCTGAGCGCTTTGACGACAACGCACTTGTCACCAATGCCCAGCGGCTGCGCTTTGGCCGCAGCCAGCAAACTGAGCGTATTGACCGCAACATTTATGTAGAGTACGACCGCGCGCGTGTCACCGGCACCGCAGCGCAAAGCACGACCAGCGCCGACGCAGGCGATGGCTCTGCGATTAGCGGCAATTTCGTGTGGACGGGCCGCTACTTCGACAGCCTGCCTTTTCCGCGCAAGGGGTATGGCCTGGGTTTTGAGCTGGGCGGTGGCTTCACCCTCAGCGCTGGGGCCAATGCCAAACGCCAACCATTCGCGCGGGGCGTAGCTCGCTGGCTAGGCATTCAGCCCCTGGATGGCAGCCGCATCGCCATGCGCGCAGAGGCCGGTGCCGTGCTTGCCAAGGGCACTGCGCGCGTGCCCAGCACTGCTTTGTTTCGCACCGGTGGCGACAGCACGGTGCGCGGCTACGGATACCGCGACATTGGCGTACAACTCCCAAGCGGGACCACCGGGCCAGGCAGATACATGGCGGTTAGCAGCGTGGAATGGCAACGCCCCATCCGCAGCAAAGACCTGCCCACCGACTGGGAAAACACGCTGTTCATTGATGCCGGCGGCGTGGCCGACAAACCGCAGCAACTGCGCGCATCAGTCGGCATAGGGACCGGCGTGCGCT
>JANPDQ010000014.1:0-5792 GCA_031431575.1 Polaromonas sp. | reverse complement strand
GGATCAGCAATGCCCCAAATGTTGGATGAGCCCGGTGTTTTGGCGGCCTCAGAGCCAAAACGCTCAATCAATTCGCTGCCCGGTGCAGTGCTTCCCGGTAGCCGTGCGGTAGTGATTTCGAAATCAAACGCGTCCATTTTTTGTTTGCTGAGGGAGAAGTCCACCACACGATACGTCATGGTGATACCCAGTTTTTCGAGCGCTTTTTGGAACGGCCCGACCACCCGAATCAGCGATGGCTGGTCGTTTAAAAATTCCATCACAAATGCCTCACCCTTGGCATTGCGAAGGGCGCCGTCTTTGTAATTCCAGCCCGCTTCTTTGAGAAGCTCCTGCGCTTGCCGCAAGTTGTCCCGCAGGCTGCTGGGCGGCATGGTGCTGGCACCCAAAGGCACGGGGCCAAAAATTTCAGGTTTTAACTTGTCACGCAGCGGCTCCAACAGTGCCAGCTCATCGGGTTTGGGCAAGCCTTCGGCGTGGAATTCACTGTTCGGAAAATAGCCGTTCACGCGTTTGTAGATGCCGTAGAACAACTGCCGGTTCATCCATTCAAAATCCATTGCCAGGCCAATAGCTTTGCGCACCCGCACGTCCTGGAACTTCGGCTTGCGCATATTGAACACATAGCCCTGAAAGTCACCCGGATTGCGGTTTTCAAACGCACGTTTGACCAGCTCGCCCGAAGTGAACTGCTTGCCCGTGTACTGGCGCGCCCAATTGCGCGAGATAAATTCGCGCATGAAGTCGTATTCACCCGCCTTCAGCCCTTCAAATCGCGAGGTTTCGTCCAGGTAAATCTTGAAGGTAATGCGGTCAAAGTTGAACTGCCCTTTGCGGCTTGGCAAGTCGGCGGCCCAGTACTTTTCGTCCCGCACATAGGTGATGTCACGGCCCATTTTGTTGTTGGGCAGTTTGTACGGGCCAGAACCGATGGGAATGTCGGCCACGATTTTGTCAAACGGCTTCCCCCCGCCCCACCTGGCGCTGAAAACCGGCATGCCGCCCACCACCAGTGGCAACTCGGGGTTGGGCGTGGCAAAGTCAAAACGCACCACCCGGTCACTCATTACAACAACGCCTTTGACCTCCGCATAGATCGTGCGGAACTGCGGTGCAGCCAGCTTGCTGACAAGTTGGGTGTATGAGTGCAGCACGTCAGCGGCCAACACCGGCGAGCCGTCTTGAAACCTGGCTTTAGGGTTCAGCCTGAAAGTAGCCGACAACTTGTCCGCCGCAACTTCCACATCTTCTGCCAGCAAGCCATAGGCGGTGGTCGGCTCCTCAGAATTTCCGACCAGCAAGCTTTCAATCATGAGCGTGCTAATGCCGTACGGCGCAGTGCCGCGCAGCGTGAAAGGGTTGAACTTGTCAAAGTTGGTGGGGCGGGTCGGCGGCACCATCCGAATCTCGCCGCCCTTGGGCGCAGCTGGGTTCACGTAACCAAAATGCGTGAAGCCTGCGGCGTATTTAACATCGCCAAATTGTGCATATGCATGCGCAGCCCAAGTACTTGAAGTGGCCATGAACATGAAAAGAATCAGCAAAACGCGCATGTCACAATTCTGCAAGATTTTTCACAAGGATTACGTCATGGGTTTTTTAGAAGGCAAAAAATTATTGATCACCGGCGTGCTGAGCAACCGCTCGATCGCCTACGGCATCGCCAAAGCCTGCAAAGCCCAAGGCGCCGAGCTGGCTTTTGCTTATGTGGGCGAGCGGTTTAAGGGCCGCATCACTGAGTTTGCAGCCGACTTCGACTCGACCCTGATTTTTGACTGCGACGTGGGCAGCGACGAGCAGATTACGCAGCTATTCACCGATTTGGCTAAAGTCTGGCCGAAGTTTGATGGTTTTGTACACAGCATCGGTTTTGCGCCCAAAGAATCGATTTCTGGTGATTTTCTGGAAGGTTTGTCGCGCGAGGGCTTCAAAATTGCCCACGACATCAGCGCCTACAGCTTCCCGGCGATGGCCAAGGCCGCTCTGCCCTACCTGAATGACAAATCGGCCTTGCTGACGCTGACCTACCTGGGCGCGCTGCGCGTGCTGCCCAACTACAACACCATGGGCTTAGCCAAGGCAAGTCTGGAGGCGTCGGTGCGCTACACGGCTGAATCACTTGGCCCAAAAAATATTCGCTGTAACGGCATCAGCGCCGGGCCGATCAAAACCCTGGCCGCCAGCGGCATTGCGGGCTTCAGCAGAATCCTAGGCGCAGTAGCAGCCGCCGCACCCATGCGCCGAAACGTGACGATTGAAGAAGTTGGCAACGTGGCTGCGTTTTTGATGAGTGACCTGGCAAGCGGCGTGACGGCTGAAATTACCTATGTTGATGGCGGTTTTAGTCAGGTGGTGGGCGGGATTGCTGAGCCTGTCGTTTGACATCTTGGCGATGATGAATCCGCTACAGCTACTCTTACTCCTTCCCCTCCCGGGGGAAGGTGGGGATGGGGGCACGCACGATGCCAGCACTGTTTCAGCACTTGCCCCCACCCTAGCCCTCCCCCGGGAGGGGAGGGAATAGTACAACATGGCTCTAGACCAATGAATACCGGCGCAACCAGCTATTTTAAACGTAGCACGATGATGTTACTGCTTGCCGTATTGGGTTATGGCGCAGCACCCGCTGCGCTCGCTGCGGACACCAAACCACCGCTGATGCTGGCCAACGTGTACCACCCCGGCGTGCAGTTGGCCGACTACTGGGTGAGCGAAAAATACGACGGGGTGCGCGGCTATTGGGACGGGAAAAAGCTGCTCACTCGCGGCGGCCTGCTAATTAACGCACCTGCGTGGTTTACCGCCAACTGGCCCAACACGCCGATGGACGGCGAGTTGTGGGGTGGGCGTGGGCAGTTTCAAAAAGCCGTGTCAACCGTGCGCCAGCAAACCCCTGATGATGCAGCCTGGCGCAGCATCAAGTTCATGGTGTTTGACTTGCCCGCCGAGCCCGGCCCGTTCACGGAACGCCTGTCTGCACTGAACAGCGCCGTTGCCAAATTAGCCGTGCCGTGGGTGCAAGCCGTACCGCAAAGCAAAGTTGCCAGCCACGCTGCGCTGCAAAACCAGCTCAGGCAAATCACCAAGGCAGGCGCTGAAGGGCTGATGCTGCACCGGGGAAGCTCGCTCTACAAAGGCGTGCGCAATGACGATTTGCTGAAAGTCAAAAACCATGACGATGCGGAGGCTGTGGTGGTGGCACACATTGCGGGCAAAGGCAAATACGCCGGCCAGCTGGGCGCGCTGTTGGTTGAGATGCCCATTTCATCATCAACCGACGGCAAAACCGCAAAACGATTTAAGCTGGGCACAGGTTTTAGCGACGCGCAGCGGCAAAACCCGCCAGCGTTGGGTAGCCGGGTAACGTTTAGGTTCAGGGGTGTGAGCGACAGCGGGATTCCGCGCTTTGCCAGTTTTGTGCGGATACGTGACGACCAGCAGTAGCACCGCAAATGCTATTGATTCAGAAGCTGCTTGCGCCTGTATTCATTAGGCTACAGGCCTTTTTTATAGGTAAAACACATGATTTCTGTCCCAAAAGCATTTTCTGGCAGCTACGCTGAAGCCAGAGTCAAGTTTTTAGAAGCCGCAGCCACCGCTGGCTTATCTGTTCAATCCCACGCCCACCCCCTTAAAGGCCGCGATGGTGAAGATTTGGCAATGGACGTAGCGCGTGATGGCTCGCTAGATGCTGGGAATCTGCTCATCATCAGCAGTGCCTGCCACGGTGTTGAAGGCTATTGCGGCAGTGGCGTGCAGGTATTTGCGCTGCACGATGCCGAGTGGCTAGAAAAAGCCCGCGGATCTGGCACTGCCATTTTGTACATCCATGCGCTGAATCCGTACGGCTTTTCACACACTCGCCGCGCCACAAATGAAAACGTTGACCTGAACCGCAATTTTCAAGACTTCAGCAAACCACTGCCCGACAACCCTGCCTACCGCGCCTTGCAGCATTTAATCTTGCCCGACGAATGGCCGCCCAATGCAGCAAATCAGGCGGCAGTAGCGGACTTTATTACTGCCAACGGGCCAGCGGTTTATCAGGCAGCCATTACCCAAGGTCAGCACGAGTTTGCCGATGGCCTGTTTTACGGCGGCAACAGCGCGACATGGAGCAACAAAACCCTGCGCGGCGTATTGCGCGAACACGGTGCGTCCGCCAGGCGTATCGGCTGGATTGACCTGCACACCGGCCTGGGCGTGAGCGGCCACGGCGAGCACATCTGGGCGGGCCGCAACGACGCAGCAGCGATTGCACGTGCACGCACCTGGTGGGGTGGCGGCCAAAATGGCAACGCTGCAACGCCGATCACATCGATTTACGACGGGTCATCCACGTCCGCATTTTTAACTGGCTTGATGTGGCACGCCATTGACCAGGAAGCGCCGCAGGCCGAATACACCGGCATAGCGATGGAATACGGCACGGTGCCGGTGCTAGATGTGGTGCAGGCCCTGCGCGCTGAACATTGGCTGAACAACCACGCAGAAGCGCCCGCTGAGCAGGCAAAGCAAATCAAAGCGCAATTGCTGGCCGCTTTCTACACCGACACCGATGTATGGAAGGGGCAAATCATCAGCCAGGCACGGCAGGCGATGTTTCAGGCGGTGGACGGGTTGAACGCTTAAGGACGCGTTTTTGCGTTTTAGTTAGCACGCGGTGCAGCTGGCCGCAACACCTCGACTTGGACGGTTTTAAGGCGTGCAAATCGCTCTTTAACATCGTCCTGTATTGTCCAGTTGTGCCGCGTCTTGAGCGTCATTTCTTTGCCGTCTGGCAATATGCCTTGCCAGTCAAAATCAACCTTCAATGCGTATGTATCAGTTGCTGTTTTGCTATAACTCAAATTGCTGATTTGGTGGGTGCTTGCGGCTACGGCGGATGCTGGACCGCGAAACCATTTTTCGAACGCCGCAAAGTCCGTAATAGTGCCGCTTGAAAAATCGAGCTTGAAATCTTTTGCAAAAATCTCCTGAAACGGCTCTAGCCTGCGCTTGGGGTCCTCAATCAAAGCCAGCCAGTAATGAAGCAGGCTTTTCAAGCGGTTGTCTGCGTAGGCGTCGCTGAAGGATTGCGTCTTACTTTCTCCGAGTGGCTCGATAGACACCATTGCAAACTTGGGCAACACCTCGCTCGTACCTTGCATTTCGGTGTTGTACTTCAAGCGCGCTGCACTCAGAGTACCGTCGTGTTTGGCACCCAGGTTCAGGTAATCGATTGTGGCCATCATGTTGACAGCACCGCCCTCACTGACTGTGATTTGCGTGCCCTGCACCCAGTGAGCGTTTTTCCAAGTTTTAGGAATAGCGTTGAAGCGCTCGAGATAGCTTTTATGACCAACCGCCTCTCCGAGGCTCGACTTGACTTTGACATCAGCAGTCAGGAGATCAAGCTGATTAGTCAGAGGCACTGCATTGTTTTCATATCCTTGATACCAGCGGTGAAGCTGGGCGGTTGCAGCGTGTTGGATGTAGCCGCGCTTGATTTGTTCAACGCTCAACATGATTTGTCCTTGGGCAGAAAAGGCAGGCAAAAAACCAAGCATGCAAACAGTACTGAAACAAAGCGCCTCGAACCATCGCGGCCGCGTAGTTTGCAGGCTTGCTATTCTCTTTAGTAGCATGGTCATCCTTAACAAAACATTCGTTTCCGAGTATGAAACGTTCTTTCATCTTAAATATGTCAGACAAGCGCTCCAAACATGAAAGTTGATCGTTGACTCAAGTCAAGTCGCTTTGACATAAACCGAAACATTTCGCCACGCGCTAGACAAGCTTGGATTGCACCT
>JANPDQ010000013.1:0-5728 GCA_031431575.1 Polaromonas sp. | reverse complement strand
GCTGCCGGGAAGGTTAGCCCGGCACTACCCGAATGGATGAAATATCCGGCTCGCGCTGCGAACTAGCCAGGAGTCTGGGTAACAGAAGGAGAGAAGGAGCATCAGCTGCAAATTGGCCGTGGCGGCCTATTTTTCGCCGATTTGTTACCAAATATCCAGATATTCATCTGCGAAATCGTCAAAACTGGGCCACCGCTGGGGCGAATTTTCGCTTCGATGCCTTCTGCCGCCCAGGCTCCTGGTAGGCTGTGCCAAAAAAAAGCGGCCTTGTAGCGCCTCTTTTCGTTTTCACTGGTGTTGTTCCACGGGTCAAAACGGCCACACGCATCGTTGGCTGGTTGCGTTACTTCCATTTAAAACGGACTTTTATGGGCGTACTGCCCAGAAAATTGCCACTCGGGCCGCAAGCCGTACCGCTTCAGACGCCGCTGCTCTGGCTGCGTACGGTTGGTGAAAGTGTAAAAGGTCAATTTAGGAGACGTACGGCAGCGCGTCTTCGCCCCTACCATAGGCATATGGTGTTATAGCCTTTAGTCGTATATTCAGATAAGGTTTGTGCTATTAAAAAAATAGCTTGTTACGACCGTGTATTATTATCAAATGGCCTATAACGCTTGATAATTTTCAACAATGCACCCAAAAAAGATAACTAAATAGTTTCATCTGCTGCTTGGCCATTGATCTACCATCTGCAGTTTTCCCACCTGTTTGCCCACCCAACGCCCTATTGCTTTTGCGAGCAGTTGGTTTTATATTTTGAAGGGTAATTTTTGTTAAAAGTTGTTAAGGAATTTTTATGAGCGAATTTTCACGCCGCAGCGCCATCAGCGTTGCTATTCTCGCCCTTGCCAGCATTGTCCTCGTCGGTTGCGACAGAACGCCTGACACCATCAAAATTGGCGTAGCCCAGCCATTGAGTGGTGGCTTGAGTGCCCTTGGTAAGGACTTGACCAACGGCGTGCAACTTGCCATCAACGAGTTGAACAAGGAAGGCTTCAAGCTCAACGGCAAGCTGGTAACACTGGAAATGGTGGCGATGGACGACAAGGCCAACGCAGATGAAGGTGTCAAGGTAGCTCAGAAACTGGTAGACGCAGGCGTGGTTGCGGTGGTGGGCCATTTGAACTCTGGGGTCAGCATTGCTGCAGCGCCCGTTTATGCAGCTAAAGGCATCGCCCAATTGGCTATTTCCAGCAATCCAAAATTCACAGCTTTAGGACACACAACCGCATTGCGCCTTGTGGCAAACGATGAGTTGCAAGCGCGTGCGGTTGGATCGTTTGCGGGCAGTCAAATTCAGGGTACAAAGTTTGCCGTTATTGACGACGGCACGCCGTACGGCAAGGGTCTGGCTGATGCAGCTGCAGACAAGCTCAAGGCCAAAAAAACCATCGCCCTGCGCCAAAGCTTTGACGATAAAACAACGGACTTCTCCGCACTGGCCGCCAAGATGAAGGCCGACGGAATTGAAGTGGTGGTCAGTACCCTGAATGACTTTCAAATCGTCGCGCTTATCGATAATTTGACGAAAGTTGAGTACAACAAGCAAATCACCATTTTGGGCACCGACACGCTCAAAACCACGGACATGGTCAAGCAAACGGGCAACGTAGGTGCGTTTTACGCCACATCCATCGTGCTGGAAGCCAGTGAATTTGCTGGCGGCAAGGCGTTTTTAGATGCCTACCAGTCCACTTTCAAAATTCCACCAGCTTACGGCGGCCATTACACATACGATGCAACGCACATTTTGGCAGCTGCCATTCGGCGCGCCAAAAGCGCAGACCCCACCAAAGTCAGCGAAACGTTGCGCAAAATGGACGGTTTTGCGCCAGTGACTGGATCAATGAAGTGGACCGACAAGGGTGAGCAGCGCTACGGCGTGGTGAGCGTTTACAAAGTCACCGGCGGGCGCTGGGAAAGCATCATGCGCTCTGACAGCTGGTGAGCACTTAGCCCCACCGTGCGCAAAAAAAAGAGGGGCCTTCTGGCTCCTTTTTTACTTCCTTAATTGGGGTCAGACTCCAATTAAAATCAGATCGCATTTTGGTTGCACTTATCTAACATATACAAACTGATGGCTCGCCTTGCTCGATTAACCATTCCAGGCTACCCGCACCACATTATTCAGCGTGGCAATAATCGTCAGGCGATTTTTTCGTCGTCGGCTGACTACCAATATTTGCTGCGCTTGATTGAAGAAAACGCGATCAAGTTTGAAATCGATGTTCATGCTTACGTTCTGATGTCCAACCATTTCCACTTGCTTGCAACGCCGCAGACTGACACTGGTTTGCCGCTAATGATGCAGGCGGTGGGGCGCAGTTACGTAAGGTATTTCAATAATCTGCAGGTCCGCACTGGTTCGTTGTGGGAGGGGCGTTACCGCTCTACCCTGATTCAAACTGACCGCTACCTGCTGGCGTGCATGGCCTATATCGATTTGAATCCGGTGCGTGCCGGTATGGTGGCGGAGCCGCTGGATTACGCATGGTCTAGCCATGGGTTTTATGTGGGCGCGCGTGCTGACAAGCTCGTCACACCACACGCGTTGTTTTGGGACTTGGCCAACACACCTTTTGGCCGGGAGGCAGCCTACGCCGATTTGGTGCGAGCAGGCATCAGCGCAGAGCAGCAAGCAGCCCTGACCAAGTCAGCTCTGGCGGGCTGGGCGCTGGGCGAGGCCGATTTTGTGGCTGATTTGCAAAAAAGAACCGAACGCCGGGTTAACAAAACAAAAGCTGGGCGACCGTTCAGCAAACCAGATAAAACTGCGGGTTGAACTAACCCATTGATTTAATTCAAAATAATTTATGAATCAATCTGACCCTAATTTAAATTAAGTGGTCAAATCGGAGAATTAATTGGAGTCTGACCCCAATTAAAGTATTTGGCATTGTTGTTGCTGCGATTTATCATCCATCCCCCGACGATAAATTTAGGATTGCGCCATGACGACTCTCGCCGAAATCAAACACAGCCAAGAACACGGTTTGTACGCCGGGGCAAATGAGCACGATGCCTGCGGGGTGGGTTTTGTGGCGCACATCAAGGGACACAAGTCGCATGCCATCGTGCAGCAGGGCTTGAAGATTCTTGAAAACCTGGACCACCGGGGCGCTGTGGGTGCTGATGCACTGATGGGCGATGGCGCTGGCATATTGATTCAACTGCCTGACGCGCTGTACCGCGAAGAGATGGCCAAACAGGGCGTTGCCCTGCCGCCGCCGGGTGAATACGGTGTGGGCATGGTGTTTTTGCCGAAGGAGCACGCGTCCAGGTTGGCGTGCGAGCAAGCGCTGGAGCGCGCCGTGCGGGCTGAAGGCCAGGTGCTGCTGGGCTGGCGCGACGTGCCTGTCAACCGCGACATGCCGATGTCGCCGACGGTGCGCCTGAAAGAGCCAATTCTCAAACAAATATTCATCGGTCGTGGTAACGACGTCATCGTGCAAGACGCGCTGGAGCGCAAGCTGTATGTCATTCGCAAAACGGCCAGCGCTGCAATTCAAAACCTGCACCTGACGCACAGCAAAGAGTATTACGTGCCCAGCATGTCCAGCCGCACGGTGGTCTACAAAGGCCTGTTGCTGGCCGACCAGGTTGGCACTTACTACATGGACTTGACTGACGAGCGCTGCGTATCGGCGCTTGGTCTGGTGCATCAGCGTTTCAGTACCAACACCTTCCCCGAATGGCCACTGGCTCACCCGTACCGTTATGTCGCACACAACGGCGAGATCAACACCGTCAAGGGCAACTACAACTGGATGAAAGCGCGTGAGGGAGTGATGTCTTCCCCCGTGCTCGGCGCTGACCTGCAAAAGCTCTACCCCATCAGCTTTGCCGACCAGTCTGACACCGCCACGTTTGACAACTGCCTCGAACTGTTGACGATGGCCGGCTACCCCATCAGCCAGGCCGTGATGATGATGATCCCCGAGCCGTGGGAGCAGCACACCACCATGGACGAGCGCCGCAAAGCGTTTTACGAATACCACGCTGCCATGCTGGAGCCATGGGACGGCCCGGCGTCGATTGTGTTTACCGATGGCCGCCAGATCGGTGCCACACTGGACCGCAACGGCCTGCGTCCTTCGCGCTACTGCGTGACCGATGATGATTTGGTCATCATGGCATCAGAGTCTGGCGTGCTGCCAATTCCAGAGCACAAAATCGTTCGCAAATGGCGTTTGCAGCCCGGCAAGATGTTTTTGATTGATCTTGAACAGGGCCGCATGGTCGATGACGAAGAGATCAAGGCTACGCTCGCGCACAGCAAGCCCTACAAGCAGTGGATTGAGAATTTGCGGATTAAGCTGGATGATGTGAAGGCGGGTTCGCCAGCAAAACTTGAATCAGCGAGCACCTCGCTTTTAGATCAGCAGCAAGCCTTCGGCTACACCCAGGAAGACATCAAGTTCCTGATGTCTCCCATGGCCGCGAATGGCGAAGAGGCCACTGGCTCCATGGGCAACGACTCGCCGCTCGCCGTGTTGTCGAACAAAAACAAGTCCTTGTACAACTACTTCAAACAGTTGTTTGCACAGGTCACCAACCCGCCGATTGATCCGATTCGCGAAGCGATTGTGATGTCGCTGGTGTCCTTTGTCGGTCCCAAGCCCAACCTGCTGGACATCAACCAGGTCAACCCGCCGATGCGGCTTGAGGTGGCGCAGCCGGTGCTAAATGTGGCGGACATGCAGAAGCTGCGCGACATTGAATCGCACACGCAAGGCAAATTTAAAAGCTACACACTCGACATCACCTACCCACTGGCCTGGGGCCACGAAGGTGTAGAGGCCAAACTGGCATCGCTCTGCGCAGAGGCGGTTGACGCGATTAAGACTGGCAAGAACATTTTGATCATCAGCGATCGCGCTTTGAGCGCCACGCAGGTGGCCATTCCGGCTTTGCTCGCGCTGTCAGCCATTCACCAGCACTTGGTCAAAGAAGGCTTGCGGACCACCGCAGGCCTGGTGGTTGAGACGGGTTCGGCCCGTGAAGTCCATCACTTTGCTGTGCTCGCAGGCTACGGCGCAGAAGCGGTTCACCCGTATTTGGCGATGCAAACATTGGCTGAAATGCACGACGGCTTGCCGGGTGATTTGTCGACTGAAAAAGCAATCTACAACTACACCAAAGCCATCGGCAAAGGCTTGTCGAAAATCATGTCCAAAATGGGCGTGTCGACTTACATGAGCTACTGCGGCGCGCAGTTGTTTGAAGTGATTGGATTGAACCACGAGACGATTGCCAAGTTCTTTACCGGCACAGCCAGCCAGGTTGAAGGCATGGGCGTGTTTGACATTGCCGAAGAAGCGTTGCGCATGCACCGCGCGGCTTTCAGTGACGACCCGGTGTTAGAGAACATGCTGGATGCAGGCGGTGAATACGCCTTTCGTGTGCGGGGTGAAAACCACATGTGGACGCCGGATGCGATTGCCAAATTGCAGCATTCCACACGCTCCAACAACTGGAACACCTACAAAGAGTACGCCCAGCTCATCAATGACCAAAACCGCCGCCACATGACGCTGCGCGGCTTGTTCGAGTTCAAAATTGACCCGACCAAAGCGATCGCGGTGGACGAGGTCGAGCCCGCCAAGGAAATCGTCAAGCGCTTCGCGACCGGTGCCATGTCCTTGGGTTCGATCTCGACGGAAGCGCATGCCACCTTGGCTGTGGCGATGAACCGCATCGGTGGCAAGAGCAACACGGGGGAGGGCGG
>JANPDQ010000012.1:0-4323 GCA_031431575.1 Polaromonas sp. | reverse complement strand
CAAATCTTCAGCATGTTGGTGCCGCCCGGCGCGCCCATCGGCTCGCCGCAAGTAATTGCGTACACGTCACCGCTTTGCACAATCTGGCGGCTGAGCAGGTGGCCCTCGGCCTGATCAAGTGCTGTGTCGCGGTCAACGCTGGTGTCCATCAGCAGCGGCCTTACGTTTCGGAATAATGTCATTTTTCGCTGCGTGCTGACGCGTGGAGTCAAAGCGTAGATGGGCACACGAATGTCATGGCGGCTCATCCACAGCGCGGTCGATCCGCTGTCGGTCAGCGCCACAATCGCTTTGGCACCCAAGTGGCTGGCCGTGAAAAGCGCACCCATGGCAATTGACTGGTCAATGCGGGCAAATTGTTTGCCACTGAAGTCAGCATCGATTTCCTTGTACTCGGCTTTTTCGGCTTCAAGGCAAATGTTGGCCATCTCGATAACCGTTTCCAGCGGAAATTTACCGGCGGCGGTTTCAGCCGACAGCATGACGGCGTCGGTGCCGTCCAGCACGGCATTGGCCACGTCACTTACCTCGGCGCGCGTGGGCACCGGGTTCAAAATCATGCTTTCCATCATTTGCGTGGCGGTAATCACTACTTTGTCTTGCGCGCGGGCAAGTTTGATCATGCGTTTTTGCAGGGCTGGCACTGCCGCATTTCCAACTTCAACCGCGAGGTCACCGCGAGCCACCATGATGCCGTCGCTGACGCGCAAGATTTCTTCCAGGTTAGGAATAGCTTCCGCGCGCTCTATCTTTGCAATCAGCCCCGGCTTGTGCTTGTACTGGGCTGCGGCCACATTGCACAGCTGGCGCGCCATTTCCATGTCGGTTGCATTTTTCGGGAAGCTCACCGCCACATAGTCGGCCTGAAAGCTCATCGCGGTTTTGATGTCTTCCATGTCCTTGGCGGTCAGCGCCGGTGCGGTCAGACCGCCGCCTTGCTTGTTGATGCCTTTGTTATTTGACAACTCACCACCGAGTTTGACAGTGGTGTGCACCGCTTCACCTACCACGCGGTCAACGGTGAGCACAATCAGCCCGTCGTTGAGCAGCAGCACATCGCCTGCTTTGACATCACGCGGCAATTCTTTGTAGTCCAGGCCCACACCGTTGATATCACCCGGCTCGGTACGTGAAGCGTCAAGTACAAACTTTTCGCTAGACACCAATTGCACCTTGCCGTCCGCAAACTTGCCAACGCGAATTTTGGGGCCCTGCAGGTCGGCCATGATGGCGACTTCAACACCCACTCGAATCGCCGCTTCACGCACCAGAGTGGCCAAATTGATGTGGTCTTGCGCCTTGCCGTGGCTGAAGTTCAGCCGCACCACATTCACGCCAGCTTGCATCAGCGCCTCCAGCATGGCGGGCGTGTTGGATGCAGGGCCAAGCGTGGCAACAATTTTGGTGGCGCGGGTCATGGGCGGTCTTTCGTGTAATTTAGTTTCAGATTCTCACATGGACGAGCGCTGGCGTTTACCAAGTGGTTACCCACGCACCGCAGTGGACTACCTCCTTTCTTTTGGCGGTAAACATACTCCTGTTTTGATAGCTATTTGCGCCTGTAGTTATTGGGCTAGAAGCATTTTTATCTCAACTTTGCTGTGCGCACGTTTATTTTCCGCATTGTTTCTGAGTTGCAGCTGCCTGCCTAAGCCGGATCAGTGGAGAAGGCCACCGCTCGCGCTAAAGCCTCGGTACGTGCAAACTTTTCTGCGATGGTTAAAGTTGTTGCTAGTTATTGACCTTGTTCAGGAGCCCCCATGAATTGGCTAAAGAAACTTCCAGACACCAAAACTGCCCCCAGCGGGTTGGAATGGAAGCTGTGGCGCAAGTTGCCGATGATTGCTCTCGTAGGAACGCTGGCACCTTTCGCGGCACTGTTGGTGCTGCATATCTTGGCTGGCGTACAAACTGCGCTGGTGGATGTGCGGTCGCTGCAAACGCTTGATTACCTGGTGATAGGTGCAGTGACTTTTCATTGGACTACGGTGGCAACGCTTGCCATCGGTTGCCTGATTGTTATGGCAATGAAAGGGCCCGGCTATGTGGCAGATGGCTACAACCTGCCCCATAGCGACCTGCCGCGCGCAACGCTGCAGTCGGAAAAAGAAGCTGCCAGTTACCGGCTTCCGCAAAACGATGCGCCATAGCTGACAACCGCTAAGCCCGAAGCAGAGGAAGTAATTCCCGTTCACCAAGGAGCGTAATATTTAGCGCCCGAGATTCGCTACATAGGCGCAACCAATCTTTTTGAACATAGTGCGAAAGAAGTGCCATGGCGAGTGATCCCGCCAAGTGGTCTTTGCGCTCGGACCAATCCATGCAGGGATACGCCAAGCGGGAAGAAGACTTGGCGGCAAGCGATACGCCCAGTCTGGCCAGCCACATACTGCCGGTGTTGGTAAGTTGCAAGCCCTTATCGTCTGGCTGCAAGTAACCGCAGCGCATCAGCATGTCGAACTGCGCCACGCCCAACTCGCCCGCCATGTGTCCATAGCAGCGGCGGGCGTGCTTCAGAGGCTTGTAGGCTGGGCGCTCCCACCGGGTGCTGACGGTGTCCCGCTCTGCAACCAAGGCCAAGGCTTCGAGCGCATTGGCCACGTCACCATCGGCTAGCGCAAAGTATTTGTGCCGCCCTTGCTGGCGCACGGCGACCAGCGCGGCATCGACCAGATGTGCCAGTTGCGTGCTGGCAGCTTGAGGCGTGATGCCTGCGCTTGCCGCCAGTTCGCCCGCGCTGCGGTGCTCACCACCAAGCAGCGCGGCCAGCATGCGCGCCCGGCTGGGGTCGGCTATGGCGGCGGCGATGCGTGAGAAGCGTGGTTCAGGGCGCGGTTCAGGGTTGGGCATTGGCTGTGAATTGGCTCGGGCGGTTCAAGGTTGATTGCACGCCGCAGGTAAAGGTGCGCTCTTCCTTCAATATAAAGCGCTTTTCCTGCGCCCAGGCAAAGTTTGCTGAGCCTTCAGCATCTTGCCGCAGGCGGGCGCGGTACGCCTCGTACGCCGCCAGAGAGTCAAATGAAATCAATCCCCAGGCTTCATAGTTGCTGCCCTCATGCGGCAAAAAGTAACCAAGCAAATTGCCGCCGCATCGCGGAATAATCCGGCCCCAATTTTCGGCATAGGTTGTGAAGGCTTCTTTTTGGAAGGGGTCAATTTCATAGCGGATAAAGCAGGTGATCGCGGTGTTTTGAATATTCATAATCTGGCCGTTTTTGAATCGAGGGTTGCGTGAAATTGAAGTGAATCGGAAGGCACTTGCCCGCGCGCATTCATGCCGTAATCGCGCTGCACGCTGGCCACGCGCAAGCGGTAATTGGCCAGCACGCTCGCCCTGCCCCGAGCTTGCGCATCGCGGTGGTTGCCGCAGTTGCGCCAGCTTTGCACGGCGGCCTCGTCACGCCAAAACGACAGCGAAAGATACTTGCCCGGAGCAGCCATGCTCTGGAAACGCTCGATCGAGATGAAGCCGTCAATTGCATCCAGCTCGGGGCGCAACTGAGCAGCCAAATTAAAATACACCGCCTGCTGTCCCAGGTTTGGCCAGAGTTCAAAAATCACTGCAATCATGGTGCTGCCTCGACGTGGAAAACTTCACTTTATGCCGCGAACCCGCTGGGTTGTTTCGGCATCGCCAGAACTATCTCAAACAATTTTCAGCCGAATTGGGCAGTTACGATTACGAAATGATGGATCACCGACCACCACCCCTTACACGAAGGCGGTTAATCGGGAGCGCATGCGGCCTTGCAGCGTTTGCCTTGGTTGGGTGTGCGACCGCACAAACACCGGGGCCAAACAGCCTCCTCGCAAAACCCAAACTGCGTTTAATTGGCGAGACGTGCTTGCCGCACAAGCTGCAGTACCAGGGTAGCACCGTGGGCGGCTTGTCTGGGATTGACTATGACCCAGCCAGCGGCGTGCTGTATTTGCTTAGCGACGACGGTACCAGCCAAAGCCCGCCGCGTTTTTATACAGCGCGCCTGGCGCTCAGCGCTGATAAGTTGGGTGACATTGAACTGACTGGCGTGACATTTTTGCAGGGCATTGCATCGCCCGACCCGGAGGCAATTCGGTGGCATGCGCCCAGCCAAAGTTTGCTGTGGACGAGTGAGGGCAACGCCGTGCGTGGGGCGGCGCCAACGCTTGTTCAGAGCAAACCTGACGGTAGTTTGCAACGCGTATTTGCGCTGCCCGCGATGTTTGACTTTGGGCTGCTGGAAGGCCCGCGAATTAATAAAACGCTTGAAGGCTTGGCCGTTGCGCCCGATGGCCAAACCGCGTGGCTGGCGATGGAAGCCGCGCTGCGCCAGGATGGGCCAG
>JANPDQ010000011.1:0-7821 GCA_031431575.1 Polaromonas sp. | reverse complement strand
GCTGCCTGAAATCTCAAGGCTGCATTATCTGCAACCTTGCGTGCATTACATATCCATGCCGCCCATACCACCCATGCCGCCCATACCGCCACCACCCATGCCGCCGCCTGGGGCGTCGTCTTTTGGTGCTTCTGCAATCATGGCTTCTGTGGTCAGCATCAGGCTGGCAACAGACGCTGCGTTTTGCAGTGCGGTGCGCGTTACTTTGGTTGGGTCCAGAATACCCATTTCAATCATGTCGCCGTAGGTCTCGTTGGCTGCGTTGTAGCCGTAGTTGCCTTTGCCAGCCATCACAGCTGCCACAACAACCGATGCTTCGCCGCCGCCGTTGAACACGATTTCGCGCAAGGGTGACTCGATGGCCTTCATCACCAGCTTGATGCCGGCGTCCTGGTCAGCGTTGTCGCCTTTGATGACGCCAGCGGTTTGCTTGGCGCGCAGCAGAGCCACGCCGCCACCGGCCACAATGCCTTCTTCCACCGCAGCGCGGGTGGCGTGCAGGGCGTCTTCAACGCGTGCTTTTTTCTCTTTCATTTCGACTTCGGTGGCAGCGCCAACCTTGATCACGGCAACACCGCCGGCCAGCTTGGCCACGCGCTCTTGCAGTTTTTCACGGTCGTAGTCGCTGGTCGCTTCTTCGATCTGAACGCGCACTTGTTTGACACGTGCCTCGATGTCAGCAGCTGCACCAGCACCGTCGATGATGATGGTGTTTTCTTTGCCAACTTCAATGCGCTTGGCCGAACCCAGGTCAGCCAGCGTTGCTTTTTCAAGCGACATGCCGACTTCTTCAGCAATGACCTTGCCGCCGGTCAGGCAGGCGATGTCTTCCAGCATGGCTTTGCGGCGATCGCCGAAGCCTGGGGCTTTGACAGCCACCACTTTCAAAATGCCGCGCAGGGTGTTGACCACTAGCGTTGCCAGGGCTTCGCCATCAACTTCTTCAGCGATGATCAGCAGTGGGCGGCCAGCTTTGGCGACTTGTTCCAGCGTAGGCAGCAGATCACGGATGTTGCTGATTTTCTTGTCGTAGAGCAACACAAACGGATTTTCAAGAATCGCCGACTGCTTTTCCGGGTTGTTGATGAAGTACGGTGACAAGTAGCCACGGTCAAACTGCATGCCTTCAACCACGTCCAGCTCGGACTCCAGTGACTTGCCGTCTTCAACAGTGATCACGCCTTCTTTGCCGACTTTGTCCATCGCATCAGCAATGATCTTGCCGATGGTTTCGTCAGAGTTGGCAGAAATCGAACCGACTTGAGCGATTTCTTTGCTGGTCGTGGTGGCTTTTGACGCTTTTTTCAGCTCTTCAACCAAAGCCGTGACAGCCTTGTCGATACCGCGCTTCAAGTCCATCGGGTTCATGCCCGCGGCGACATACTTCATGCCTTCGCGCACGATGGCTTGTGCCAGCACGGTAGCGGTCGTGGTGCCGTCACCAGCGATGTCAGACGTCTTGGAAGCAACTTCCTTGACCATCTGTGCGCCCATATTCTGGAGCTTGTCTTTCAGTTCGATTTCTTTGGCGACGGAAACACCGTCTTTGGTCACGGTCGGGGCGCCGAATGAGCGCTCCAGCACCACGTTGCGGCCTTTAGGGCCGAGGGTGACCTTGACGGCGTTGGCGAGAATATTCACGCCTTCAACCATACGTGCGCGGGCTTCGCCGCCGAAAACTACATCTTTTGCTGCCATGTGTGGCTCCTAAAAAGGGTTAAAAAGCTTGAAAAAGGCTAAAAAAGGTATTAAAAGTGCCTCCAGCCCAATAGATTTAGGCGCAAGCAGCTATTAAATTAATAGTGAAGGGTTTACTTCTCGACGACTGCGAAAAGATCCTCTTCCTTCATAACAAGGAGTTCGTCACCGTCAACTTTGACAGTCTGGCCGCTGTACTTGCCGAACAAAACGCGGTCACCGACCTTGACGCCAACAGGCTGAACTTCGCCTTTGTCGTTTTTCTTGCCAGGGCCAACAGCCAAGATTTCGCCTTGGTCAGGCTTTTCAGCAGCTGAGTCAGGAATGACGATACCAGAGGCGGTTTTGGTTTCGTTTTCGACGCGTTTGACAATCACGCGGTCATGCAATGGGCGAAGTTTCATGGTTTCTCCAGTTATAAAAAGGGTTGTTTCAATCAAAAAGCCCCAGCAATTGCGCGCTGAGCCTTGCGATCTGGCGAGCTTGAAGGCTCTGTTAGCACTCAAACTCGTAGAGTGCTAATAATAGGTGCAAACCATGTCAATTTCAAGTCCAGGTCCCAAAATCATGCGGCCTCATGGCTTTTCCGAATGTCAAAACCGGCTTGTATCGATTAAAACCAGATACCCGTATTTTTTACATTGACTGGATTTAAATGTTCTCAGCTTCTGACTCAGGATTTTCCCGCCGCCAGGGCTTGGTTGCTGCTGCTTTGTTAGCCGCACCTTGGGCGCGCGCCCAAACTTTTCCAGAGCGCCAGCTCACCATCATCGTGCCCGCGCCACCGGGCGGCACAGCAGACATTTCGTCGCGTGCGATTTCTGACCCGCTGGCCAAGGCGCTTGGCCAAAGCGTTGCGGTAGACAACCGGGGCGGCGGCAATGGCGCTGTTGGGGCGCAAGCTGTGCTGGCGGCAAAGCCAGACGGCCACACGCTGCTTATGGCCTATTCGGGTTTTCATTGCATGAGCCCGCATTTGGTCAAGTTGCCATATGACCCATTGAAGGACTTGCAGGCAATTGCCAATGTGTATTCGGCCCCGCAGGTGATGGTGGTGCGGTCAAACCTTGGCATCAAAACGGCGGCTGAGCTGATCGACTACGCCAAGAAAAACCCCGGCAAACTGAACTATGGCAGCTCGGGCAATGGCAGCGTGCAGCACATCGCCACCGAGCTGTTCAAGCAGCTCACTGGCACCTTTATGACGCACATCCCGTACCGTGGCTCTGGCACCACCATCATCGATATGCTGGCCAGCCAGATCGAGTTGACAGTCACCACCGCGCCGTCACTGATGCCGCACATCCAAAGCGGAAAATTCACGCCGCTGGTGGTGGCTGGTCCGCGCCGCCTGGCCAGCTTGCCCAATGTGCCCACCGGGGCTGAAATTGGTTTAAAGGGCTATGAAGTGGATGCATGGTTTGCGTTGTACACGCACGCCCAAGCGCCCAAGGCAGCGGTTGACCGCATTGCCAGCGAGGTGCAAAAAATCATGGCGGTACCCGCTTTTAAAGAGCGCGCCAGCAGCCTGGGCGCCGAAGCCAACTACATTGGCCCGCGCGAAATGATGGCCTATGCGCAGTCTGAGTACGACAAATGGGGCAAGGTTATCAAGGCATCTAATATCAAGGCTGATTGATGAGATTGAAGTGACCAATTAACTGGCCATGCCGACAAAAGCAGAGCCTTGAAGTCATTCACCGCAGAGGCGCAGAGGACGCAGAGGACGCAGAGGCTCGCAGACAAACCATTCTTTTTGTTTACTCCTCTTTCTCTGCGTTCTCAGCGCCTCTGAGTTAAAGGTATTTCTTCCGCGGGGCTGGGTAGGTGCAAACCTTTGCATTAAATAGCCTTCCAGTGCAATAAATACGGGCGCAAGCAGCTATTAAAATAATAGTAATATATTTCTGCCGTTTGGATGGCTGAGTAACTGACTAGATGCCCAACGCAAAGCTGAAGACATCAAACCCGCTCAGCACCTGGTCTGGCTGGCTGGCGGCAATCGGTTGGCCCATGTTGTAGCCATGGGAGAACGCCCACACCGCCAGCCCCGCATTGCGGGCCGTGGCAACGTCGATGGACGAGTCGCCTACAAACAGCGCCCGGTCGGCAGAAACCCCGCACGTAACCAAACAATGTGCCACGCCCTCGGGGCTGGGCTTTTTGGTGGGTAGCGTGTCGCCGCACACAATTGCCTTAAAGCGTGCAGTCAGCCCATGCGCGTCCAAAATTCGCCTGGTGTAGGCGGCTTCTTTATTGGTGACGATGGCTAGATGGACGCCTGCAGCTGACAACTTTTCAAGTGCTTGAACAGCGCCCGGATAGGTAACGCTGCGCGTGCCGCAGCGGTGGTTGTAGTGCGTGGTAAATACCGAGGCAATCTGCTCAAAATAATCTGTGCCCCTGACGGCTGATTGGGCCTGGCCCGAGCTGCTGGCTACCGCTTGAATCAAGAGCTCACGCGTGCCGTGGCCAATCCACAACTCAACTTGGCGCTGGCTGCAAGGTGCCAACTTGAACTCTACAAGCGTGTCATTGACTGCATCGCAGATTTCCGGCGCCGTTTCAACCAGTGTGCCGTCCAGGTCAAACAAGATGAGGTCAAATTTGCGGTTTGTCATGCCAAGGCGCATATTAGCTGCGCGATGGTGTGTGTTCCTTGTGCTAAAGCCAACCAATGGTTACCTGGCTGACCAGCGCAAGTTGCAGCCTGTACTGTCAAAATTTAAGTGTTTTAGTGCTCTAGCGCAATAAATACAGGCGCAAGCCGCTATTAAAATAATAGTGCACCGAGTCTCTGCAAAATGCGAAAAATGCGAAAAATTGCGCTAAAGGCCTACACCACGCGCCGTTGGCTCGGTGAATAATGCACCGTTTAAATTACAACTGTCGTTTGATCGACGTAGAAAGAAGCTCATGATGAAGTACTTTGGTGTTTACCTCGCTGTGTTTTTGACGATGTTTGTCATCGACATGATTTGGCTCGGAGTCATCGCAAAACAAACCTATGCCAACGCCATGGGGCCATTGCTGAGTCCTAACCCGAATTTGTGGGCGGCGGGGGCGTTTTATCTGCTGTTTCCCGTGGGCTTGCTGATCTTTGCAGTGTTGCCGCAAGCCGACAGCCCGGTTCTGAAGGCGGTATTGATGGGTGCATTGTTTGGTTTTTTTGCCTACTCAACGTATGACCTGACCAACCTCGCGGTTGTCAAAGACTGGCCGCTTGGCTTGACGTTTATTGATATGGCTTGGGGCACGCTGGTCAGCGGTATTGCTGCCGGTGCTGGCAAGCTGGCGCTGGATTACTTGAACAAGTGAGTTGATACTTCGCTGCCTTGCGTGCGCTTGAATCGAAAAAATCCGGCAGTTCGAAAGACCTGCCGGATTTTATTTTTCAGACAAGCTGATTTTCATCAGGCATTTCTGCCAGCCAGAGCGACTCTCAAATCGGACTAGGCTCTGCTAGCTCTTCGGTTGCAAAGGTGATGTTGTCGGTCGCGATGGGCTCGTTGACATCAGACGTTTCAGTGGCAAACAACGCCAGCAGAAAATCGACTACGGCTTGTGCGCTGGTTGACGGGTTGGCCGCTTGCTGGCCTTGCCCGCCGCCATCGCCCAAGCCGCCACCGTCGCCGCAGCCCGCTACAAGCGCTGTGGCAAGAGCCGCTGCCAGCAGCCACTTTGAGTTGAGTTTAGACATGGTGTTTCCTTGAAGTAGTGATTCAGCTCAATATGTAGCTGAACCAGCATTAGGTGTGTTCAGGTACGGAAAGCCTGGCAAGAACGGCACGTTGGCCTGGTCAACCGCGTCATGAATATCAGCGGCTTTTGCGCCCAGCGGCACGTTTGATGGCTTGCAGGCAGAGGTCACACCCGGCACGCCCGGCACGCTGTTCAGCTTGAGCGCGTCGTTGTCGCCGTTGATGACGCACAAGCCGCCCACTGTGGCAATCAAGGCAATATCGACTACGTCGTCTTTAGGGCGACGGCCGTTTGGAAAGCCCGCGTTGTCGGTTCCGCCTGCAAGCGCGTTGCCAGCAACGCCGAGCCGGTTTTGACCAGCAAATGGTACCGCTGGCACCGCCAGGTTCAGGCGCAGCATTTCAGATGCCTTTGGGTTTGCTGGCTTGTTCACGCCGGTAATACCGGTCAGGAATGTCGTGATCAAGTCGGTACGTGGCAGATTTTTAGGGGCCACGTCTGCGCCCAGCACCAGGCTCAGCAATGCTGGAAGCGTCGGGTTTGAAACGTAGGTTAAAAACTGGCCATCGTCCTTGGGTTGTGACGAGTTGAATTTGTCTTTGTCTGGCAAACCAATCACGAGTTCGTTGACCAATGGATTGCCCAAGCGCGACACTTGCGTCCATGCGCCGCCAGCTTTTTCGACTTTGTCGTTACCAGCACCAGGCTTGCCGTTGATCAGGCGACCCTGGCGAACGCTGGCCGTGGTCCAGCCGCCGATAACGGTTTCAGATCCGGCAGACAGGCAGTCTTTGTGCACTTCAATGGCCATCGTGGTGATGTTGTTGGCTCTTTGAATAATATGCTTGCCACCCATTCCCGCCGCGTCCTTGTTGGCCGGGTCGAGCAAAACCGCAGCTGGTGCGTTTACCAAGTCAAATACGGTGCCCAAATTGACTGCAAAGCCTTCCTGGCGCTGGCCAACAAACACCTTGCCTTGGTCTTTACCGGCGGGGCAACCAGGAATGGTCACGTTGTGGATGTGTTTGGCAGCGTAGCCAGGGTAGTCGGCGATGGTCTTGGTGCCGATGTAATCGACAGGTTTTTCAAAAGTAGCGCTGCCGCCAGTGGTTTTAACGACCGAAGTACCGGCAGTTTTACGGCGCTCACCGCGAATGACCTTCACGTCATAGGTTTCATTGACATTCAGATTGGCGTCGTTCAGATTGGCAACTGCGCCAGCTTGAATGAGTGGAATGGGAACACTGGCCGAGCCAATGGTGAGGGGAATTGATTTAAGGTTGTTTTTAAAGCGGAACTGGAAGGTCACGTCTTCAACCGCGTCGCCGTTGTTGTCTACATGTATTTCATACAGCGCGTTGGGGTCAAGCTGGAAGTAATTCGGGCCGCCGTACGGTGACTGCAGCGGCTGGTAGTTGGCCAGCAAGGTAACGTAGTCGGAACGTCCGCCCGAACCATTGGCCGCAACGCCTTCATAGCTGCGAAACATGTAAAAGTCTGTACCGTCAACTTTTGGGCTGCCGGTAATAAACGGGGCTTCCCGGTGGCTGGAAGCCATCGCGCTGCCAGCGGCAACTACTAGCAGACACGCTTTTGCAAGCTGCTTTAACTGAATGGTCATGTTGAACTCCTGGTTGGAATAATTTGAGTAAACGTACAGCAGGTGCTGTAGTTGGTTTACGTCAATTTATTCCAACTGGATTCAATTTAATTCACAAAAACGCACAACAGGTGCATGTAGCGCGCTTAGAGCAAAACGCCTACAGCTTGATGTTGTCTTGTCTGTCTGCAGTGCGGGCTCTTGCGTCAATACCAGCCCACTACCCAATTACTTACCAAGTTAGCGCGCCCCAAAAAACGGATAAATTCGGTCCGCTTTGCCTCTTATAGGCCGGCTGCTACCTTAAGGGCAGCAGCTTTGTCCGTTCTTTCCCAGGTAAATTCTGGCTCGTCGCGGCCGAAGTGGCCGTAGGCTGCCGTCTTCTCGTAAATCGGGCGTAGCAGGTCGAGCATTTGAATAATGCCTTTTGGGCGCAGGTCGAAGTGCTCTTGCACCAGCTTTGAAAGCTTGTCGTCGCTCATCACGCCGGTGCCTTCGGTGTATACCGTTACGTTCATCGGCTTGGCTACACCAATGGCGTAGGCGACCTGAATTTGGCATTGCTTGGCCAGGCCTGCTGCAACGATATTTTTGGCCACATAACGTGCTGCGTAAGCCGCTGAGCGGTCAACCTTGCTCGGGTCTTTGCCGCTGAACGCGCCGCCGCCGTGGGGGCACGCGCCGCCGTAGGTGTCGACAATGATTTTGCGTCCGGTCAAGCCGCAATCGCCTTGCGGGCCGCCAATAACAAAGCGGCCAGTCGGGTTGATCAAATACTTGGTGTGCTCAGTCAGCATGTGCTTGGGCAACACCGGTTTGAT
>JANPDQ010000010.1:0-3700 GCA_031431575.1 Polaromonas sp. | reverse complement strand
GTTTGCAACATGTCGTCGCGGTGGTGTCCAAGTGCAATTTTGGTTGCGCCCAGCTCGCCCGCCACGCGGTACAAAATGCCGCGCCGCAACCGCGAACATAGCGAGCAAAGCGTTTTACCTTCAGGAATCACACGCTTGACGATGCTGTAGGTGTCCTGGTTTTCAATATGAAACGGCACACCCATTTTGGTCAGGTATTCGGGCAGGATGTGCTCAGGAAACCCCGGTTGCTTTTGGTCCAGGTTCACCGCAATCAGGCTGAAGTTAATCGGTGCGCGCTTCTGCAGTTTGAGCAAGATGTCCAGCATGGCATAGCTGTCTTTGCCGCCCGACACGCACACCATGACCTTGTCACCTTCTTCGATCATGTTGAAGTCCATGACTGCGCGGCCTACCTCGCGACACAGCCGCTTTTCGAGTTTGTGGTCTTCCCTATCGGCATGGCGCTGAGTTGTTATCGGATCACGGGAATTGCCGCTGACCGATGCCTGGGGTTCAAGTGTTGCTTGCATACCGGTATTTTCGCACTTTGGTGCGTTGCACAACGTTGTGGACAGTTGCACGTATCAGCTGGCGAGTGGAATTGACATGCATGCGCGCACGATTGTTTACGTGCCCGGCGGGTTTTTAAAGTCGATGCGTGCTGAATGACCTACCTAGGCGCAGAGAGTGTATTGAATTGTTACACTGAGCGGGCGTAGAAGTGTGGTCTGCGTGACTGAGCTTTTTATGCGCTTGTTTTATTTGATTTTTTGTATGCTGGTGATGGCCACACCGTGCGCGTTTGCGCTCACTGGCGCGTCTTCGGTGCCCAGCGGCAATCGCGCGGTTGGTGGTGCGCCCGGTTTTGCGCCACCGGTGATGGTTTTCGCAGCTGGCGAGTCTGGCTTGAGCGCTGTGCACTTTGCAGTACTAACCGATGCCTCGCTTGATCTGACGGTTCAGCAAATTGCAGCGGCTCCGTCAGTGGGATTTGTGCCGTTCGATGAAGCCAAGACCTACGCGCTGGCCCAGGGTACTGCGCTGTGGTTGCACTTCAGAGTACAAAACGACAAGCTGGGGTCTGGCGATTGGTCGGTAGTGTTGTCCAAACCATTTATAGACCGCGTTGAGTTTTTCTTTCAGGATGCTCAAGGCGTCTGGCGCATGCAGGCCGCGGGCTCTGCAGTGGCACACCAGCTGTGGCCCTCGCGCGGTTTGACGCCGCAATTCCGGTTTCCAGAAACAACGGATGCAGTTGCATTAACGCCCGGTCACCGCGATTACTACCTGCGGGTTCAAAAGTGGATTCCGCTGCGGTTTGCAGTCCACGTGCAGCGTACCGACCAAATTGGCGAAGCAACGCACCGCACTTTTCTCACGGTCGGGTTAATGCTCGGCCTGCTGGGATTCATGGTGGTTTTCAGCTGCGTTTTAAGTGTTGTTTACCGCAACACCGCATACGCTTGGTACGCAGCGTACGCGGCTGCTGCCTTGATGGCGGGCGCAAGCTTCAGCGGTATGGGCGCATATGTTTTCTGGCCTGCAGCTGTCACGTGGCCCGTCATATCTACCATGGTGTTCGTGTTGCTGGGCATGGCCGCCCAGATGGGGTTCACGCGGGCAATGTTCATTGCGCCGAACACGCCGAAATTCTGGTCATATCTGTCCACAACGACTTTGGTTTTGCTGCTGGCGGCTTGCGCAGTATTTTTGGCAGTAGACAAAGCGGCTGTGCGAGTGGCGGTGTTCGGCTTTGGCGTGGTGGGAGGCTTTGCGGTGATCGGCGTTTTGGTGGCGCGGGCGCTGCGGCATGAGCGAAAAGAGCGACACGAGCGGCAAGTGGCGGCGCTTTACCTGCTGTCTTTTGCGCCGATGCTGGTGGTAGTTGTGTTGACCCAAATCGAACAATTGGGGATTGCTGCGCTGCCGTGGCTGCCTTACAACGCGCCGATCTATGGTTTGTTCTTCGAGCTGCCATTGCTTTTGGTGGCACTGCACTTACACGCCAAAAAGCGCCATACCCAAGCAGTGCAAAGCAGTACGCTGGCGCAGACCGATCCCTTGACCGGTTTTGTCGCCCCCGCGCTGTACACCGCTACGTTGCAGCGCATGTGGGACGCGGCCCAGGCCAAGGGCGTTGACCTGACGGTGGTCTATGTAAAACTGGTGGATTCGGCCCCCGGTGCGCGTGCGGTTTACAGCCAGAGCGCTGGCAGGGCAACTTTGCGGACTGTGCGAACGATGCGCACCGTTGCTAGAGAAGACGACACCATTGCCCGGGTTGATGACGAGGTGTTCGCCATATTGATGCCCGGAGTTTCGCGCTCTGAGCGCCTGGCGAGCAAGTTGGCACGGCTGGTAGCGCTGGGGGTGATGGTTGACGCTGACGATCCTTTGTCAACGCCCGTCAAATTCAAAATCGTGGCCGGGTCACTGCGCAGCTTTTCTGGCAGCAGCGTCGCTCTGGATGCCGCCATGAAAAGCGTGCTGGCGCGTGACGAAGGTGCGGACTATCGGGTTATTCGGTTCATTGGTAAAAGGGCTGATCAGCCTTTAGCGATAGATACTTCACCGGAGTAAATCTGGCGGTTGTCTTGGGGCTACCACTGCCCAGTTTCAACCTTGATTGCCACTTCGCAATCGTCAAAAATTTCAAGTTTGGCGATTTTTACCCGCACGCCCAGCACACCGGGCAACTGCATCAGGCGGTGTGCCAGTTTGCCAATCAGGGTTTCCAGCAGATTTACATGCACAGCAGTGCATTCGGCAATGATGATTTGGCGCACTTTGCGGTAGTCCAGCACGTGGGTGATTTCATCGTCGCTGGGCAGCATGGGCTGGGTGCCCAGGTTGAGTTCGGCGTCTACCTGAATTGGCTGCGGCGCCAGCTTTTCGCTTTCTAAAATGCCCAGGTTTGCGTCAAAGCGCAAGCCGTTCAGGGTCAGGGTTTGTGTGCCTCGGGTGATTGCCATGGTGGTTCAACTTTTCTGCGGTGTTGTTTTGGTCAATTCGAGTTCATGAGCGAAAAATCGCGCGCAAACTTCATCAGGTGCTGACCACCGTCCACCAGCAGTGTGGTGCCGGTAATCGACTGGTTTTCAAGCGCAAACTTCACGGTGCTGGCAACGTCTTCAGGCGTGGACGATCGGCCCAGTGGCGACAGTTTATGTAGCGCTTCAAATTGCGCATCGGTGAGCAAATGGCTGGTCAGGGTCAGGCCGGGAGCAACGCCCACCACGCGCACCAGCGGTGCGAGCGCCATGGCCAGCATGGTGTTAGCCGCTTCCAGCGCCGCCTTTGACAGTGTGTAGCTTAAAAAATCAGGGTTTTGGTTCCAGAGTTTTTGGTCCAGCAGATTGACCACCGCACCGCGAACGGCGTCCTTGTTGTCAATGCCTTTGCCAGAGTTGCGACCGGCGATGTGGGTGTGCAGTGCCTGCGCCAAAATAATTGGTGCGCCGGTGTTTGCGCGCAAGTGTTTTTCAAGCGCGGCAAAGCTGAAGCTGGCAGCGTCGTCTTGTTCAAAGGCCGAAGCGCTGTTGACCACCGCGTCGCACTGGCCGAAATGCGCCACAACGCGCGGTAAAAGCTCTTCTACATCGGTTTCATTGCCTAAATCAGCATAAAACATGGCTGCAGCGCAATGATTACGGGCGCAAGCAGCTACTGTATTAATAGCGTCTTGCTCGGAGCTGCGGTAATGCACTGCCACGCGCCA
>JANPDQ010000009.1:0-2063 GCA_031431575.1 Polaromonas sp. | reverse complement strand
GCATTTACCGTGATGCTAACGGGCGCATTCCATGAAGACGGCTTGGCCGATGTGGCCGACGGCTTGGGCGGCAGCTATGACAAAGCACGCGCACTTGAGATCATGAAAGACTCGCGCGTGGGTGCTTTTGGTGCGTTGGCACTTGTGCTGGCACTGCTGGTCAAAGTCGCGCTGCTGGCGCTGTTGGGCACGGTAGATGGCGCGCCCCAAGAGTGGGACGAAGCGCCCTTTCAAACCTGGTTTGTGTGCAGCGCGCTGGTTGCTGGCCATGTGGTGTCGCGCTCGCTGAGCCTGCTGCTGATTTTCTGGCTGCCGCATGTGGGCGACAGCGCTGCATCCAAATCCAAACCACTGGCCGACCAGATCAGCACCGGCACCCTTTTGGTTGCATTTTTATGGTGTTTTATTGCTCTAGCGCCCGTTTTATGGGCGCAAACAGCTATTAATTTAATAGTATCCTGCAGTGCATCGGTGGTAGCCCTGCTCTACATGCACCGCCTTTTCAAGCGCCGCCTGCAAGGTTTTACCGGCGACTGCCTGGGCGCCACGCAACAGGTGTGTGAGATTGCTTTTTACCTTGGGCTGGCAGTTACGTTATGACGCTCTGGTTGGTTCGCCATGCCCAGCCACTGATTGAGAAGGGAATTTGCTACGGCCAACTGGATGTACCTGCAGACGTCAACGCCACCCGAGCATGCGCCGAACAGCTGTCTAGCGTACTGCCGCGAAGTATCTCCGTCATCACCTCAACGCTACAAAGATGTGAGCTGCTAGCGCCTGTATTGATTGGGCTACAGCCCGATTTAACCTATAAAACAGACCCCCGCCTACAAGAAATGAACTTTGGCCAGTGGGAAGGCAGGCCGTGGGCAGACATACCCCAGGCCGAACTGCAAGCCTGGACAGACGACTTCGCCAATTACCCAGCCGGGCAAACGGGCGAAAGCGTGACGCAGTTCATGGTGCGCGTGGCAGCTGCGTTTGATGCGCTTGACCCCACAAAAGACACACTGTGGGTCACCCACGCGGGCGTGATTCGTGCAGCCACACTGCTTGCCCAAGGCGTTCGCCACATCGGCGCAGCAGACCAATGGCCGATAGATGCACCCGCTTATGGACAATGGTGCAAACTTGAACTTTAAGAAACAACACCATGGCCACTAACCTTGACGGACAACTCGTTGTTGCCATTTCATCGCGCGCGCTGTTTGACTTTGAAGAAGAAAACCAAGTCTTTGAGCAACACGATGACAAGGCTTACATGCAAATGCAGTTGCAGCGGGTTGAGCAACCGGCCAAGCCGGGCGTGGCGTTTTCGCTGGTTAAAAAGCTTCTGGCCTTTAACGCACCAGGGGCGCAGCGGGTGGAGGTGGTGATCTTGTCACGCAACGACCCGGTCAGCGGCCTGCGCGTCATGCGCTCTGCTGAACACTACAAACTGGCCATTAGCCGCTGCACTTTCACCAAGGGCGAGGCACCGTGGCGGTATTTGCGCCCACTCAAGGCCAACTTGTTTTTGTCGGCAAAGTCTGACGACGTGCGCTCGGCTCTTGGCAACGGGTTTGCAGCCGCCACAGTGGCTACCCACTCAGCGCGTGCGCAGAGCAACTACCCCAGCGAAGTGCGAATTGCTTTTGACGGTGACGCGGTTTTGTTTTCAGACCAGGCAGAGCGTGTCTACCAACTGGGCGGACTGGACGCCTTCCAAAAGCACGAGCGAAAGCACTCTGCCAAGCCGTTGCCGCCCGGGCCTTTTATGCCGCTATTAAGGGCGCTGCATGAATTACAACAAGCTGGCACACCGCACATGCGCATACGCACATCGCTGGTCACTGCCCGCAGCGCCCCCGCGCATGAGCGCGCCATACGCACGCTTATGGACTGGAATATTGAGGTTGATCAAGCCATGTTTTTAGGTGGTCTGGACAAAGGCGAATTCTTGCGTGAATTTGAGCCGGACTTTTTCTTTGACGACCAAACCGGCCACGTCGATTCAGCGGCGTTGCACGTACCTTCAGGGCATGTGGCCAGCGGTGTGTCCAACCCATCGCCAGCGCCATCGC
>JANPDQ010000008.1:0-3841 GCA_031431575.1 Polaromonas sp. | reverse complement strand
CCGTGGATGATGGGGGTGTCGTCGCCTGGGAAGTCGTATTTGTCTAGCAACTCGCGAACTTCCATTTCGACCAGTTCGAGCAGTTCTGCATCGTCAACCATGTCACATTTGTTCAGGAACACGATGATGTAAGGAACGCCTACCTGGCGGGCCAGCAGGATGTGCTCGCGGGTTTGGGGCATCGGGCCGTCAGCGGCTGAACACACCAAAATAGCGCCGTCCATCTGGGCTGCGCCGGTGATCATATTTTTGACATAGTCGGCGTGGCCTGGGCAGTCTACGTGGGCGTAGTGGCGGTTGGCGGTTTCGTATTCGACGTGGGCGGTAATAATCGTGATACCGCGTGCCTTTTCTTCTGGGGCTGCGTCAATTTGGTCGTAGCCTTTGGCTTCGCCGCCAAACTTGGCTGCCAAAACAGTGGTAATCGCTGCGGTCAGCGTGGTCTTGCCGTGGTCGACGTGGCCAATCGTGCCGACGTTGACGTGCGGTTTGGTCCGCTCAAATTTGCCTTTTGCCATTTTCCAAACTCCAGAAATTTATAAAGCGATACACATCAAACGAAACTGTTGCCGCATGCCGATGCATGCCGCACCAAAACTGGTGCCCATTCCGGGAATCGGACCCGGGACCTCTCCCTTACCAAGGGAGTGCTCTGCCACTGAGCCAAATGGGCTGAAAACCTACAAACTTATCTCTTCAACTTAACTTCTTCATTGCCGCCACTACATTCATGGAGCGGGAGACGGGAATCGAACCCGCGTCATTAGCTTGGAAGGCTAGGGTTCTACCATTGAACTACTCCCGCACTCACATTGGTGCAGCTAATTGGTGGATGAGGCTGGATTCGAACCAGCGTACGCGTTAGCGAGCAGATTTACAGTCTGCCTCCTTTAGCCACTCGGACACCCATCCATCGAAAGAACCTAGCATTATGCCATGCTTTTGTGACTTTCGACTATCGCGGGATTCAACGTACAGACTAGATTCGATGGAAAAACGTCTGGCGATTGACCCAAGCGCACAGATGCGCCCCTTTTCAAGCTCTTTTTGCGCCCTGGATTAGCAAAAATTACATGTTTTAGCCCTCTTGCGCAATAAAAACGGGCGTAAGCAGCTATTATATTTAGAGCACTCTGAAGCTGCACTTCACCGCGCTTCTCGCCACAATTTGGCGCGCGAAAAATGCCCGCAGCCGATAAACGGTAGTGGCGGACGCAGGGCCGATAGCGGCGACGGATGATTTGCCACCAGCACTGTGTGGGTCGTCTCATCGATCAAGGCGCGCTTGCTTTGCGCGTGCGCACCCCACAACATGAAGAGGACTGGCTTGCGGGCGCTGTTGATGTGCGAAATGACCGCGTCGGTCAACGCCTCCCAGCCGCGCCCGGCGTGGCTGGCGGGAGCCCCTTCTTCAACAGTCAGGCAGGTATTTAACAGCAATACGCCGTTGCCCGCCCAGCCGGTCAAGCTGCCACCGGGTACAGGGAAGGCGGGCGACGGCACACCCAAGTCGCGCTCGATTTCTTTAAAAATATTGCGCAATGAAGGGGGTATGGGAACGCCGGGCGCAACGGAAAATGCCAAGCCTTCAGCTTGCCCGCGCCCGTGGTACGGGTCTTGTCCCAAAATCACCACCTGCACGTCTTCTGGGGGCGTCAATGCAAGCGCGCGCAGTGGCTGCGGCGGGAAGATTGCCGCACCGTCCGCAAGGCGCGCGGCAAGAAAAGCCAGCAAGTTCAAACCCGTTGGACTTGCGAAAAATTCACCTACCAAATGTTGCCATCCGGGGGCAATTGCCCAGCTAGCAGGCTCAGCGCTGGCGAGCTGGTCGGCCTCGCTGAACAACATTTGCGCTGGCAGCATGTGCGTACGGGTGGCGTTTTAATGCACGGCTACTGACCGAACAATTGCGCCAGTGCCAGCCCTGGCTCGTCAGCGCGCATAAACGCCTCGCCGACCAAAAAGGCTTTGACGTTGGCGTCCAGCAGGCGCTTGACATCTTGCGGCGTGGCAATTCCAGACTCGGTGACCAAAATACGGTCGTCTGGCACGTTTTTCATCAAACTGAGCGTGGTGTCCAGCGAGACCTCGAAGGTTTTGAGGTTGCGGTTGTTAATACCAATCAGCGGCGTCTTCAGCTTCAACGCACGCTCAAGCTCGGCCGCATCGTGCACCTCGACCAGCACCGCCATATCGAGCGACATGGCAAGCCGTTCCATGTCGCTCATTTGGGCGTCGCTAAGTACAGCGGCGATCAGCAAAATGCAGTCCGCGCCCATCACGCGCGACTCGTAAATTTGGTAGGCATCGACCATGAAGTCTTTGCGCAGCGCAGGCAGGCTGCAGGAGGCCCTAGCCTGCTTGAAATACTCAACGCTGCCCTGAAAAAACTGCTGGTCGGTCAGCACTGACAAGCACGCCGCGCCAAACTCGGCGTAGCTCTGCGCAATGTCGGCGGGAACAAAATCAGCACGCAACACCCCTTTTGAGGGGCTGGCTTTTTTGACCTCTGCAATCACGGCAGGCTTGCCTCCGTTAATTTTGCTGCGCAATGCGCCTACGAAATCGCGCGTTAGCACGCGCGATTCGGCATCAAGACGCATGGCTGCTAAAGGCTTTTGTTGGACCAGCGCAGCAACTTCCTGGCGTTTTACTGCGACAATTTTTTCGAGAATATCGGACATGGTTTTTAGCTCGCCAATTGTTGTGTCGTGGTGACCAGTTGCTGCAAGCGCGCTTTGGCCGCACCCGATTCCAGCGCGGCTCGGGCTTTGTCAATTCCCTCCACCATGGATGTGGCTACGTTGGCGGCATACAGCGCAGCGCCGGCGTTCAAAACAACGATGTCGCGCGCTGGGCCTGCCTGGTTGTCAAGCACCGCCAGCAGCATCGCTTTGGACTCATCGGGCGTTTCAACCCGCAGCGCGCGACTGCTGGCCATGGTGAAGCCAAAGTCTTCGGGATGAATTTCGTACTCGGTGATTTCGCCGTTTTTCAGCTCACCCACCACCGTGGCGGCGCCCAGGCTGACTTCGTCTAACCCGTCTTTGCCGTATACCACCAGCGCATGTTCTGCACCCAAGCGCTGCAGCGCGCGAATTTGAATACCCACCAAGTCGGGGTGAAACACACCCATCAAGATATTCGGTGCACTGGCCGGGTTAGTCAACGGCCCAAGGATGTTAAATATGGTTCTGACGCCCAGTTCTTTGCGGATAGGCGCTACTGCTTTCATAGCAGGGTGGTGGTTGGGCGCAAACATGAAGCCCACGCCAACCTCGTCAATACACCGCGCAATGGCTTCTGGCGACAAATTGATGTTGATGCCGAGCGCCTCCATCACGTCTGCGCTGCCCGACTTGCTGCTGACGCTTCTGCCGCCGTGCTTGCTGACTTTGGCGCCCGCAGCGGCCGCTACAAACATCGAACAGGTCGAAATATTGAAGGTGTGCGAGCCGTCGCCACCGGTGCCGACAATGTCCACCAAATGCGCTTTGTCGACTACGTTGACCTTAGTAGAAAACTCGCGCATCACTTGTGCGGCGGCGGTGATCTCGCCAATGGTTTCTTTTTTCACGCGCAGCCCGGTGATCAGCGCCGCCATCATGACGGGCGACATCTCGCCCCCCATGATGAGCCGCATCAGGTGCAGCATTTCGTCGTGAAAAATCTCGCGGTGCTCAATGGTGCGCTGCAGCGCCTCGCTGGCGGTAATTTTGTGTGAGTTGGGCATGTCTGTCCTGATGAATTATTTTGAGTCAGTGCGGTACGCTGAACGGGTGCTGCGCAATTATCGGCACCGCACGGTTTTAAGCCTTGAAAAACGCCCGAATGACGGACA
>JANPDQ010000007.1:0-6181 GCA_031431575.1 Polaromonas sp. | reverse complement strand
CCCGCAGCGCCAGTGCCTGGAGCCAGCAAGCCTACCTGAAAGCTTCTAACACAGCTGCAAATGACAGCCTTGGCTGGGCGGTTGCCCTGTCAGCCGACGGAAATACGCTGGCTACCGCAGGCAATCTCGAAGACAGCGGCGCTACTGGCATCAACGGCAACCAGGGTGACACCAGCGTGGGCAACTCCGGCGCGGTCTACCTCTATTGAGCCTGAAGGCGGCTTTCGGGCTCAGGGGGTCGATATCAATGCGCATGATGTCAACCACAGCCCGGCAGCTCCGCTTGGCCGTATCGCCCCAGCAGGAAATTGCCACGAATCGCCAAGCGCGTACCTGTCCCAACGGTGACGCTTCGGCGGGTAAACCCGCTCGAGGTTTTCAAGGGTAGGACTAATCTTCAACGCAGCTACCAAAGGCGAATGCAATGCACATTCGCCGGTCAGCTTCGTTCTGCCCATTCAAAACCGCTTGTAATAATTTCCTGGAGACACTGTCATGAATTTGAAGTTTCAATTCCGACTGGCCCTCGTTGCCAGCGCTGCGGCGCTTGCTGCTTGCGGCGGGGGTGGTTCAGACCCCGCAATAGTCCCGGCGGTGCCTGAAGAGGTACGCGCCCAAGACAGCCGCAACGAGTTCGCCATGAGCGCCGCAGACAAGGCGGCCACCACGTTTGCACCCATGACCAAGCAGCCCACGGACACTATTGACGTCACCACGACCAGCCGTTGGGTGGGTCTGTTGGGCGTTGCAGGATATAGGGTGGAAGTGCCCGCCAACTGGAACGGCAAGCTCGTGCTGTACGCGCACGGTTTCGCGGGCAATGGCAATGTGCTGTCGGTGCAAAACCCATCGATTCGCCGGTACCTGATTCAAAACGGGTACGCCTGGGCCGCTTCGAGCTACAGCAAAAATTATTACGACGTGCGCGTCGGCGTAGAGGACACCAATGCGCTGGCGTTAGAGTTCAACAACATTGCCGCTAAAAATGGCCGAGCGCTTGCCGCCCCCACCAGAACGTACATCACTGGCGTTTCAATGGGCGGGCACATTAGCGCTGCGGCGATTGAAGACGAAACCGCCATCACATCCCGAAACAAGGTCAAGTACGCGGGCGCAGTGCCGATGTGTGCAGTCGCAGGTGATACAGAATTGTTTGATACCTTCGCGGCTATCCAGGTTGCCGCGCAGACGGTAGCTGGATTTGCCAGCAACCCGACCGACAAGTGGCTGGACATTGAGCCCACCGTGCGCAGCACGCTGTTTACTACTTTCCCCAGCGCGCCTAATGGCGTCAAGGGTGCGCAGTTCGCGTCGATTTTGCAAAACCTGACCGGCGGGCCGCGGCCAATGTTTGCGCAAGGCCTGGCATTTGGCGGCAGCTTTCCCTCGGCCTATGGCACCTTCGGCAGTGACGGCACCGTCACCGGTATTTTGAACAAGAATATTTTGGACACCAACCGTTACGTGTACACCATTGACGGTGACGCATCAGCATCGGCCGCTATCAATGCACAAGCCCAAAAGCTCACCGCTGCGCCAGATGCCAACCGCGTGCGCACCGATGGCCTACGCTGGGTGCCAAAGGCCAATGGCGAGTTCAAAATACCGGTGGTCAGCATTCATACGTTGGGCGATTTGTTTGTTCCGTTCAGCATGCAGCAGGTGTACCAAAAGCGCGTGGCTGCCAAAGGCAACAGCACCTGGCTGGTGCAGCGCGCCATTCGCGGGGCGAGCCATTGCGACTTCACGGTGGCTGAATCTGAAACCGCATTTGACGACATGATCAGGTGGGAGCGCGATGGCATCAAGCCGTTGGGCGATGACGTGGTAACGCCTGCGGTGGTTGCTGCTCCCAGCTATGGCTGCAAATTTACCAAGAACAATCTGGGGCCAGACGACTCCGCATTTGTTGGGCAACTGCGGGCTGGTATTGCGCAATCAACTGCTGCGTGCCCACCTTAAACCTTGCGTAGCAAAACAGGCCGGCGCGAGCTGCCGCTACCGAACTAAAAAAAGGGGCCTTAGCGCCCCTTTTTTTTCGCCCCTAGCCTGCCAGAGTTGGCAAGAACGCGTTACTTTTTTGTCGGCCCGCAGCGACATCAACAGACCAACGGCGCAGAGTGCGCGCTCAATTAAACTGAAAACATGAACACCATTTTCGTCCGCAAAGCGATTGCCTCTGACCTTGAAGAACTGTCGGTACTCTTCGACCAGTACCGCGTTTTTCAAGGCAAGCAAACGGATTTGCCAAGCGCCCGGTCGTTTTTGCAGGAGCGTTTCGAGCGTTTGGAGTCTATTGTTTTCATGGCGCACGAGGGGTCGGTGCCGCTGGGGTTTGCGCAGCTGTACCCCAGCTTTTCGTCCACTGCGCTAGCCAGAGTTTTTATCCTGAACGATCTCTTTGTTCACGCAAATGGTCGCCGCAAAGGCGTGGCGTCAAAGCTGTTGGCTGCGCTTGAAGCGTATGCGTGGTCTGAAAAGGCGGCGCGGGTCACGCTCAACGTTGCGATGGACAACGCGCAAGCGCAGGCGCTCTACCATGCGCAAGGCTGGAGCCGGGACGCGCAGTTTTATATGTACCATCGTTTTCCCGGTGGCGCGTAAGTGAATCGCAAGCCCGACTTACCCTGCGCCCAAGTCACTTGGCGCTGTTTTCATGGTGCTTTGTCGCAATGCGGTTGCTGGTCTTTGCTGGCGTGGGCAGCATCGAATCTGTTCACTTCTTTAACCGGTAGAAGCTGCAGCATCCTAACCAAGGAAAAGCACCATGCACCAACTTTCATATTTCAATCGATATTCAGTCGTGCGTCGTGCAGCGCTGGCGCTTTTGAGCCTGCTCGCTACTGCCCACGCGCTGGCCAGCCAGGCCGGTTGGCGTCAACTTAACCTCACAGGCACTGCACCAAACGATGCGCCCATGGTTGTGGCGCTGTACTACCCAACGCAAGCCACTGCGCGGCAGATTGCCATGGGGCCATTCACCGTTAACGTGGCTATTCAAGGCCCGCCAGATGCCAGCTTTAAGGGCTTGATTGTGATCAGCCACGGCACCGGCGGCACTGAGCTGGGGCACACCAGTCTGGCTCAGGCGCTGGCGGAGCATGGCTACCTTGTGGCGGCGCTGCGCCACCCGGGTGACAACTGGCAAGACCGCAGCTTGTTGAAAACCAGCGCTACAAATTATTTTGCGCAGCGGCCAGGGCAGGTGTCCCGTGTGATTGATGCGTTACTGCGCGAACCCGACTGGGCAGAACGCATTGCCAAAGACGCAAAAGGCCCACGCATTGGCGTGCTGGGGCATTCCTCCGGTGGCTATACAGCGCTGGCTTTAGCGGGTGCGCAGCCTGTTCCGGCGCGTGTCACCGCGCATTGCAATAGCCACCGCGCTGATGACCCTATTTTTTGCGGGGTGGGCCGAACCGCGCAGCCTCGAAGCACTGCGCCACTACCACCGCAAGCGGTTTCAAAGGTGCCTTCGTTGGCCGATGTCAGGGTGCGTGCGGTGGTTGCCATGGCGCCAGTGGGTGTAGTGTTTAGCGCGGAATCTTTGGCCAACATTGGCATTCCCACGGCGCTGTACGACGCTGAACTTGACCGTTTTTTGGTACCGCGCTTTCATGCCGATTGGGTTGCCCGCCACATGCCGAATGCCGAAAGGCGTACGGTCAGTAATGCGTGGCACTTCGCATTTATGGACGCGCCCACGTTGCCTATTGCGTCTGAAGACGGCGATATTGCCGCCAACCCGCCGGGCTTTGACCGGCAGGCGCTGTTGCAGCAGCTGGGCCGTGAGCTGCCTGTTTTTTTCGACAAGGCGCTTCGTTAGCCGCTGCGTTTGGTAAACCTTTGCAGGCCAGCGTTTAACATCTCCTGATGAGCGACACATCCACATCAAAGCCCCTAGGGGCGAGCACCCAACAAATCCACCACCCATATCAAAGCCCAGCGGGTTTTGCGTCTGTGCCACCAGCTATTTACCGGGCTTCAACCGTTATCTTTCCCAGCGTCGCAGCATTGCGTAAGCGCGACTGGCAACACAAAACCGGCTACACCTATGGCCTGCACGGCACGCCAACTACGTTCCTGCTGGAAGAGCGCGTTGCCACGCTGGAGGGCGGCAAATATTGCACGCTGGTGCCGAGCGGTTTGGCGGCCGTGGTGCTGGTGGGCATGGCGCTTTTGAGGTCGGGTGATGAGCTGCTGATACCCGACAACGCCTACGGGCCGAACAAGGCTTTTGCACATGGCGAGCTGGCGGCGTGGGGCATCACGCACCGGTTTTATGACCCAATGAATCGGGCGGATTTGGCGGCCAAGCTCAGCGTAAAAACCCGGCTGGTGTGGCTGGAAGCGCCAGGCAGCATCACGCTGGAGTTTCCTGATTTGCCTGCTTTGGTAGCGGTGTGCAAAGCGCAAAAAAATTGCCACCCTGGCGGCATCGTTACCGCGCTAGACAACACTTGGGGCGCGGGCATTGCGTTCAATGCATTTGACTTGGGTGCTGATATTTCAGCCCACGCGCTGACCAAATACCCCAGCGGCGGGGCAGACGTGTTGATGGGTTCAGTCATCACGCGCGACGCAGCGCTACACCAGCTGGTACACATGTGCCACATGCGCACCGGCTACGGCGTGGCGGGCAACGACGTTGAGCTGATTTTGCGCGGCCTGAATTCCATTGCGCTGCGCTATGCCGCACAAGACGCCGCCACGCGTGAGCTGGCCGCGTGGATGCAATCGCAACCGGCAATTGAAAAAGTGTTTCACCCCGCGCTGCCTGAATCACCAGGGCACGATGTGTGGGCGCGCGACTGCAAGGCGGCGGCGTGTTTGTTCAGTGTGGCGTTCAAGCCTGAAATCAATCAAGCGCAAGTTGACAAGTTTTGCGACAGCCTCAAACTCTTCAAACTCGGCTACAGCTGGGCCGGGCCAATGAGCTTGTGTGTACCTTACGACGTTGGCAGCGCACGCACGCTGGGCTGGCCGCACACTGGCGGTTTTGTGCGGTTTTCAGTTGGGCTGGAAGACGTGGCCGACTTGCGTGCTGATTTGGCGCAAGCCTTGGCTGGGATGTAAATTTAAGCGGTTTTTAACCAAATTTCAAGTAAAAAAGACCTGTAGCCCAACAAAAACAGGCGTAAGCAGCTTCGGTATTGATAGCGTATTCAGGTGGCAGCACGTGCCATCAGCTTGGGCATGTTGCCAACCGCTGCTTTGGCGTAGGTTTTAAATTTCTCCAAAATGGCCATTTTTTCCAAGTCATTGGGATCAACTGCGGCAATCACCTTGCCAAAACCGTCCAGCCGCGAATTGTGAATCCACGTTCTGAGCAGCTTGTCGTGGCCCCAGGCAGACTGGTTCATCATGCTGAGCATGGTGGCGGGCAGGTAGCTGTTCAGGTCGTCAGGCAGGGGTATGGGCGCGCACAGCTTGTTTTTGATCGCGTCGTCCGGGTAATGTGCCTCAACGTAGGCGACGAGTGCCGCGCTAAACGCAGGCTGCGGAATCCGCACCATTTGCAGCGTTAGTTTGTTGTCTTGAAAAATCGGCACAGTCGGGCGCCTTTCAACGGCAGATGCGGTGCAGTCGATGCACACGGTATCGGGTGGCAGCGCGACGTGGCCTTGCACCAGTTGCAGTGCATCGCGGGCAACTGATTGCACATGCCCCAGGCGGATCACATTTTTGATTTTGCGCAATATTTCTATTTCACCCTTGGACATGGTGGCGTAGTGAAACATGCTGGGTTTGTGGTCGGGGTAAATGCGCAGCATGGCGTCAACCGCCTCCAGCCGATCAAACAAATCGTCCACCGATGTTGCGTTGGCAAAAGCCTCCATCTGGTTAGCTTGAGAGCCAATCGCGTGGCCGAAAAACTCCATGCCCGGCTGCGTGGTTAAGCGGTTGACGAGCCACGAGTCACGCGGCATGACCCAGCTGATGCTTTCGGGTGCTGCGCCTGAATTGATCAGCCACACGCCCACGTCCATGGCGGTTTTGCCTGCGCCAAGGATGGCAAAGTGCTGCGGGCGCTTGTGCTTGTTTTGCCAGATTTGGGCTAGCCCGGTCGGCGTGACCAGCCAGGCGTCATCAGCTACCTTGAACTTGGGCGTGTGGGTGGCGGGAACGGTCGTGCCATAGTAGGTGGCATCCACCGTTTTTTTGCGCACCGTGACTTGGG
>JANPDQ010000006.1:0-2127 GCA_031431575.1 Polaromonas sp. | reverse complement strand
AGCTGGCCTGCTTGCCATTTAACGGGTTGCCAGGCAATAAGTGCTGGCGCGCCCTGCGTGGGCGCTTTGAGAGCAGCTTCACCCGCGCCGCTTTCAAACACGCCAGCAGCCCACTTCATCGGCACTGGGTTAAGGGTGGCCAATTGCCAGGTACCTGCGCCCAGCGTCGGGTCAACCACGCGCAGCGTGACTTGCTTGAGCAGCCCCTGCCACCCGCCGCTGTTCTTGCCGCCATCTGCTGCGGCTTGCAGCGCGTACCGGCGTTGCCCGGATTCAACACGGCCTTGCGCGGTGAGGCTGGCTTGGCCGAGTTTGCCATTCACGGCAGCTTCAGCGGCGCGCAACTTCAGCACGGTGGGCGTGGCTTGTGAAGCGCTGGCGGCGGGTGTGATGTCGAGTGCAGGAATGTTCAAACGCGCTTGCAGTGCTGGGCCATTGGCAGTGGTTTGCCAGCCACCTTGCCATGTTGCAATTAATTCAGCGTTGCCTGCTGCGGCTGCGCCTTTAAGTGCGGCTGGCATACCGGGCAATTGCTGCAGCCAGCGCAGCGCCAGTGCGGCGTTTTGCGCACGCACCGCCAGCTCGCCTTTGCCGGTGGTTTTGCGGAGTTCACCTTTTACTTTGGCGGTAAGGCCAGGCGCGGTCAAATTCAGATCGGTCACACCGCCGCGTGATGCTGGATTCAGCGTAAGCATGCCGATAAGCTGTGCCTCCCGCGTTTTCAGATCAAGCGATGACAGCGCCAGCGTGCCGCCTGAAAGCAGCGCGTCCCAAGAACCTTTGGCCTGGCCGTCAAGCGGCAGTGATGCCATTTGGCTGTGCAAGGCTTTCGGGTTGACTTTTTTAACAGCCGCCTGAAAAGCCCAGCTTTGCGTGCCAGTGCTTTGCCCACTGGCTACCAGCTCGCCACCGCCCAGCTTGGCGCTGAGTGACTTCACCAGCACAATGCCATCGCGCCATTCGGCTGACGTGGTCAGCTTGTCGATGGGCAGCCGGTTTTTGTCCCAGGGTCCCGGCATGCTATTGATGGTTTGCAATTGCAGCGCCCAGGCTGCAACGGCAGCAACTCCGTCGGTAATTGGGGCGACGCTGGCACTGCCCGTCAGCAGGGTTTGCGGCGCGCCCGGCCACAATGCGGCGGCGTCCAGGTTTTTGAAAACCGCGTCTGCTTGCGGCACTGGTTGCGCTGCCCACGGCGTGATGCGCGCTGTGATACTGGCTTGAGGCTGGGTTGGCGCGGTTCTATTGTTAGCACCACTGATACGAAGCAGCGCACGCGCCTGCAGATCTGCCAATGGTCCGATGGCGGTGGCGCTGAAGCTCAGCGGCAACGGGGTTTTACTCTCAGGTACCTCGGCCGTGACAATGCCTGCCAGTGCTGCGTTCAGGGCAAACGGCTGGTCGGCCGCAATGCTGGCGCGCCCACTGTAGTTGCCACTGGCTACCGTCGCGCGGGTTAGTTCAAGCGCATGCTGCTGCGCATCAAAGCTGTAGCTGCCTGCCATGCCTGATGCACTGAATGCCGTTAGCCCAGCGTTAAGCCCGGTGACGTTGAGTTGGGCGATGTCAAATGCATCAAGCTCTACGCGTACCGGTATGCGCAGAGTTTCGGGTGGTTTGGCCGCCGTGGTTTTGGGCCGTTGGTCTTCAACCAACACGCTTTTAGCCGCAAGGTTTTCCAGCTTTAAAGTGCCGCTGGCCAAAGCCCATGCCTGCCAGGTGAGGGTGACATCACGCGCATCGACAGACAAGCCGCCGTCCTGCCACGTGATTTGGTCAATGTGCCCACCCGCGCGCAGCGAGCCGCTGGGGTTTTGCAGCCTGATGTTTTTCGTCAGGTGCGGCAGGTAGTCGTCTGCCAAACGCACGGCAGTGGCAAGCGAGCCGTCTGTGCCCGCCCACCACCACAGCCCGGCGACCAGCAACACAAGCACGGCCAGCAAACCAAAGACAGCCAGCGCCAAACCTTTGATGATTTGCGCCAGCTGTTGGCCAGTAGACGCCGCCATTTAAAAAACAAATCCTACGGTGGTGTGCAGCCTGAATTTTTTGACCTTGACACCATAGGCCAGGTCAATTTGTAGCGGGCCGATGGGGCTTTTCCAGCGCACGCCGGTCCCTATGCCG
>JANPDQ010000005.1:0-3516 GCA_031431575.1 Polaromonas sp. | reverse complement strand
CACGGCTGGAAATTACCCCGTGATTTTGGTGGTGCAAGAAATTTTTGGCGTACACGAACACATCAAGGACATGTGCCGCCGTTTTGCCAAGATGGGTTACTACGCCATTGCGCCTGAAATGTTTGCCCGCCAAGGTGACGTGAGCAAAATGACCGACATCATGGGTATTTTGACCAACGTGGTGTCCAAAGTGCCTGATGCACAAGTTAACGCCGACCTTGACGCAGCCGTGGCATTTGCAAAAGCCAGTGGACAGGCCAACACTGACCGCGTGGGCCTGGTGGGGTACTGCTGGGGCGGCCGCACGGCATGGATTTACGCGCTGCACAACCCAAAACTGAAAGCTGCGGTGTCTTACTACGGCCTGCTTGACGGCATGAAAGGCCCGATCAAGCCGCGTGACCCGGTGGAGTTTGGGAGCGAGTTAAAAGTGCCGGTGCTGGGGCTGTATTCAGGCATTGATGCTTTCGTCAAACCCGAAGTGATTGCCAAAATGCGCGGTGAAATCGCCAAATCAGGCAGCGGATCAGAGATCGTGATTTTTCCGAATGTTGACCACGGCTTTAACGCAGATTACCGCCCAAGCTATGACAAAGCTGCCGCAACGTACGCGCTGAAACTGACACGCGACTGGCTCAAAGAGCGCGGGGTGTAACGACTGACCGGCTGCTTGTACGCAGCGGGCATCAGCTAAAAAGCCTGCAGAATGATCAGCAGGCTTTTTTTTCTTTAAAAAATACAACAATAGGCATATAGCCCAATAAATACGGGCGCAAACAGCTATTAATTAAATAGCAATAAAACTTGCTTTTTACAGCGCCTGCCGTAAATAAATGCCCGACCACCCGGCAGCAGCCCAGAGCGGAGAAGTAGTTGTTGTCTTGTCCAGCAGCAGCCGCTGCATCAGCGGATCAAGCAGGGTTTGGCCGGGGTCGGCCAACAGGATGTAGCTGGCTTCGTCGTCAAATTCAGAGTTTGAATTTGAAACAAGCTGACCTACCCAGTCAAGCTCTGTCAGCACACCCAGCACAGGTTCTAGTTGCAGCGCGTCGATTTGTAAAGCTGCTGCCAGGGTTGCTGCGCTGCAGCCCCGGTTATTCGTTGCCCCGGTATTGTTTAATTGCTGCAGCACTTCAATGGCCAACTGAAATTGCCAGCCGTGGCCGCCACCGCGCCGGGCCACGCCTGCCAGCAAACTGGGCAGATAAGCGGCAATCACGGCACCCATCAGTACCACCACCCAAGCCACATAAATCCACACCAGCAAGATTGGCAGGGTCGCAAAGGCACCGTAAATCATTGAATAGGTGGGCACGCTGCTCAAGTACAAAGTCAGTGCTTTTTTGGCCAATTCAATACCAACTGCTACAAACACCCCACCGACCCACGCGTGCGACCATTTCACAAAAGTGTTGGGCACGTACCTGTATAGCGATGCCATTGCGCCCGCGACCAGCACAAACTGAAAACCGGTGATTACAAACTTCACGGGCGCAGACATGCCGACCACGCCTGTAGACGCCGACACTGCGTAAGACGTTAATGCCAGGCTGGCTGCGAGCAATACAGGCCCCAACGTAATGGCCGCCCAGTAAATTAACACGCGCTGCGTAAATGGCCTGAGCTTTTTCACGCGCCAGATGTTGTTCAGCGTGCGGTCAATCGTAAAAATCAGCGCAATGGCCGTTACTAGCAACACACCCAAACCTGCAACGCCGAGCTTGTTGGCCTGGCGGCTGAACAGCGTTAAATACCCCAGCACCTGACGGGCAATGTTGTCCGGGATGAGACTTTGCACGAGCCAGGCTTGCAACGCGCCCTGCATTTTTGAAAACATCGGAAAAGCGGTGAACACTGCAAGCGCCACAGTAAAAAACGGCACCAGCGCAATCGATGTGGTGAACGTCAGGCTGCCAGCAGTCAAGCCCATTTGGTCGTCACGAAAACGCGCGCGCAATGTGTAGGCGGTTTCACCCCACGGGAAATGAGACAAGTCTGCCCAAAACACCTGCAATCGCTGTTGAAAATTCATCCCCGGTATCATGCCCGAGACTTCACTTGGCTCGATATGAACAAAGAAAATCAAATAGATGCGATTCGATGGACAGCGGCAGCCAGCTTGCTTGGGCTAATCGTGTTGGGTGTGGCATGGGAAATGGTCTTGGCGCCCGTGCGTCCGGGAGGATCGCTACTGGCGCTTAAGGTGCTGCCACTCATTTTGCCGCTGGCAGGCGTGATGAAAAACCGCATGTACACCTACCGCTGGCTAAGTTTGCTGGTGTGGCTTTACTTTACCGAAGGAGCGGTGCGCGCCTGGAGCGACAAGCCGCCCAGCAACTACCTGGCCATGATTGAAGTAGTGCTGTGCTTGGTGCTTTTCGCGGCATGCTCACTGCATGTAAAGATCCGCTTTAAAGGTATTCCCAAGCTGCCTAAAGGAAGCTACTAGCCATGCAGCACGGACTGATTGACCAACTAAGGGGCATCGTCGGCGTAACCCACGTTTTGGTTGATGGTGACTTGTCGGCCTATGAGCTGGACTGGCGAAAACGCTCCCGTGGCAAGGCGCTGGCCGTAGTTCGGCCTGCCAACACGCTTGAAGCCGCCGCTGTGGTCAAAGCGTGCGCAACTTCTAGCATCAGCATAGTGGCGCAAGGTGGTAATACGGGTCTGGTGGGTGGCTCGACCCCTGACGAGTCCGGCCAGCAAGTGGTACTCAGCCTTGGGCGCATGAACACCGTGCGAAGTATTGACGCTGCCAATATGACCATGACGGTTGACGCAGGCTGCATTTTGCAAACCCTGCAAGAAACCGCTGAGAAAGCTGGCTTTCTCTTTCCACTGAGTTTGGCTGCTGAGGGCAGTTGCACGATTGGCGGAAACCTTGCCACCAACGCGGGCGGCACGCAAGTGGTGCGCTACGGCAACGCGCGCGACTTGTGCCTCGGCGTAGAGGTGGTAACTGCGCAAGGTGAAGTATGGGAAGGCTTGAGCGGCCTGCGCAAAGACAACACTGGCTACGACCTGCGCGACTTGTTTGTGGGCAGTGAAGGCACGCTGGGCATCATCACCGCCGCTACGCTAAAGCTGTACCCCATGCCTGCCGCGCGACTTACCGCTTGGGCGGCCGTACCTTCAATGAAGCATGCCGTCACACTTTTGGGCCTTGCGCACAAGCATTTGGGCGCGGGCTTGACGGGCTTTGAAGTGATGGGCCAGTTTGCATTGAGCCTGGTGGCAAAGCACTACCCGCAGCAGCGCGTACCGTTGTGGCAAGACGGGCCTGCCGCCGCGCCGGGCCGCCCCAAGCAAGGCACGGCCCCCTCGGGGGGCAGCGAACCACACGACGTGGGAAGCGTGGGGGCACCCTATTTCGTTTTGCTTGAAAACTCTGACCACGAGAGCGAGGCGCACGCTAGAACCCAGTTTGAAAAGCTGCTAGAAACCGCTTTTGAAGACGGCTGTGTGCTTGACGCGGTGGTGGCTGAAAACCTGACCCAGGCCAATCAGCTTTGG
>JANPDQ010000004.1:0-3250 GCA_031431575.1 Polaromonas sp. | reverse complement strand
GGGCACGCTTGCCAATTGACCGCATGCTGGCGTTTACGGCTGCGCTGCGCAGTGGTCAGCCGTTGGCTGGGTTGGTGCCGGGTATTGGGGCTGCTTGATGACGGATTTTTGTTAATAGCTGCTGCAGATTAAGGCTGGTTTCTCAATTTTTCAGATATCGGCCGTTCAATGTTTGACTTAAGCGGACCGCCTTAGTCGGGTCCGCTTGAAGGAAGGGTTAGGCGCTAGGCTGTGTGGCACGACCTTGGTGACGGATTGAGGCCTGCTACGGACAACGGAGAAGTTTCGAGGTTTGCGCATTGGATTTTCGCAGGCGCTTGATGGCACGGAATACGAGTCTAGGCGGAGTAGTAGGCCATTAGGAAGCAACCGAGAGCACCACAGAGCATTAGTAGACCGTGCATGAACCGTGATATCCATCGATTGGCTTGAACCATCCAGTGTGGCGCGACAAGTCTGGCAACTCCTGATAGGAACACTGGAACGCCGACCAACATGCTGCCCAGGCTCGGATAGAGCAGGCACCAGCCTCCGAGGAGGATGAGGCAAGCGCCCGTGATTTGAACTGGCTTGATCTGAGCCAGCAGATGCTCGGCGCGTTGTGGCGCCGCGAAGTGAAACACCGCTGACGCTGCGAGAAAGAGCGAGCAAGCGATAAGAGGGACGGTTCCGGGAGATGCCATATTGATGCCTAACGTGATTCATACCGCAAGGTGCTGCGGTATAACGTGGCGACTTTGACTGTGGAAACTGACATTCGGATTTGTATCACTTGAATGCTTTGCTCCGTTAAAAATAGCGACAAACTTCGCACCCTGTGGGTAATCGCTCGCACCGCATTTCCAGCGATTTTCGACCAGACATTGTGGCTTGAACATCCCACCACTTGAACCTCAGGCTGCTACAGAGTGTGCCTCAAGGCTGACGTGAAGCCGCTCCCGCACTGCCCTAAAAATGGCCGCCAGGTTCTCCATACTGGGATTGCCTGTAGGCGACAACATCCGGTGCAAACTTTTGCTCGGCTTGGCGGTCAGCGTTGCAAGTTGCTCGAAGCCGATGGTGGCGTTGACGAGGTCTCGCAATATAAGTCGTGCGGTCTCAGGCTCACCATTGAGGAAGAGAGTGGCCGCCTCAATCAGCAGGGCATGCGCAAATGAAGCATCGCTCTGCACGCGCTGAATGACAGTTTCTTTGAAGTTTCTGGTCAGTGCCATTGCCTTTACCCTTGTGCTTTCCATTTGGTTTGGTTCGGTGTTCACGCTCAACCCAAGAACTTAATTCTTAAAAAAGTGAGCCACCAGCGCACGCTTGGACGGCAACAGTATCCTTCAATGCCACTCTTGCCATAGCCTCGCGGCCTATAACCCACCAAGCCTCAAGCAATAGGCACCAGAATCGTAGGCAGCGCAGTCGGCAACATCTCCGGGTAATCGCGGCTGAAATGCAGCCCCCGGCTTTCGTGTCTTGACTGCGCCGAACGCACGATCAGCTCCGCTACGGTTACCAGATTGCGCAGCTCCAGCAGGTCACGGGTGACGTGAAAGTTGGCGTAAAACTCTTGGATTTCACCCTGCAGCAAGGCGATGCGGTGCGCGGCGCGCTCCAGGCGCTTGTTGGTGCGCACTATGCCCACGTAGTTCCACATAAACCGGCGCAACTCGTCCCAATTGTGGGAAATAACGACGGCTTCATCAGCATCCGTTACGCGGCTGTCGTCCCAGGCGGGCAGCGGGGGCGGTGCGGCTTTGGGGTGGGTGATGATGTCTTCAGCGGCAGCGCGCGCAAACACCATGCATTCCACCAGTGAATTGCTGGCCAGCCGGTTAGCGCCGTGCAGGCCGGTGCAGGCGGTTTCACCCACCGCGTACAGGCCGTCTACGTCGGTGCGGCCCGCGAGGTCGGTCAATATGCCGCCGCAGGTGTAGTGCGCCGCAGGCACCACAGGGATGGGCTGCTTTGAAATGTCTATGCCCAGCTCCAGGCAGCGGGCGTAGATGTTGGGGAAATGCTCAAGAATAAAAGCCAGCGGCTGGTGCGAGATGTCCAGGTGCACGCAATCGAGGCCGTGCTTTTTCATTTCAAAGTCAATCGCGCGCGCCACCACATCACGCGGTGCCAGTTCGGCCCTGGTGTCGTGCTGCGGCATAAAGCGTGTGCCGCCGCTTGACGCAGGCAGTAGCAGCTTGCCGCCTTCACCACGCACTGCCTCGGTAATCAAAAACGACTTGGCATGCGGGTGGTACAGGCATGTGGGGTGGAACTGTATGAACTCCATATTCGCCGCACGGCAGCCAGCGCGCCAGGCGGCGGCAATGCCGTCACCGGTGGCGGTGTCGGGGTTGGTGGTGTACAGGTACACCTTGCCCGCGCCGCCCGTGGCCAAAATGGTCTGCGCTGCGCTGAAGGTAATAACCTCGTCGGTAGCTTCGTCCAATGCGTAAAGGCCCAAGCACCGTTTGGTGGGTGCGTCAGCCGAGGTAATCAGGTCAACCAGTGTGTGGTTTTCAAATAGCGTGATGTTTGGCGTGGTGCGCACCTGCGCAATGAGCGTGCGCTGCACGGCTGCGCCGGTGGCGTCGGTTGCATGCACGATGCGGCGTGCGCTATGGCCACCTTCTTGCGTCAGGTGAAGGTTGCCGTTGTCTTGAGAAAACCCAACCCCCAGTTGCTGCAGCCATGCGATGGTTTGCGGCGCATGTTCCACTACAAAGCGGGTGGCGGCGAGGTCAGACAAACCGGCCCCGGCAACCAGCGTGTCATCGACATGCGCTTCAAAGCTGTCACCTTCAGCCAACACCGCTGCAATACCGCCTTGCGCCCAACCGCTGGAGCCGTCCGCCATAGCGCGCTTCGTCAAAATCGCTACGCGTTGGCTGGTCGCCAAGCGCAGTGCGGCCGTGAGTCCGGCCAAGCCGCTACCAACGATCAGCGTGTCAAAGTGTTGGTGTGTCATGTCATGTCAGGGGCAGGGGCAGGTTGGCGTTAAGTTGGCGTTATGTTGGAGTCAAATTGGGGTTATGTTGGCGTATAGGCCAGCCGCACATAAATCGGCGCATACACCTCAGCCTGCGTGATTTCCAGCAGGCCTTCTTTTGCCAATTCAAGCAATGCAATAAACGTGACGACCAGCACCGGCATGCCGCGTGCGGCGTCGAACAGGTCTTCAAACTCTAAAAACTTGCGGCCTTGCAGCTTGCGCAAAACAATACTCATATGCTCGCGCACCGAGAGTTCTTCACGGCTAATCACG
>JANPDQ010000003.1:0-1679 GCA_031431575.1 Polaromonas sp. | reverse complement strand
GTGCCCTGCGCCATCACCCGGCCACCATGCACGCCAGCGCCAGGCCCCATGTCAATCACATGGTCGGCGGCGCGAATCATGTCTTCGTCGTGTTCTACGACCAGCACGCTGTTGCCAATGTCCCGCAGGTGTTTGAGCGTGCCAATCAAGCGGTCGTTGTCGCGCTGGTGCAGGCCAATGCTGGGTTCATCCAGCACATACATCACGCCGGTCAGGCCTGAGCCAATTTGCGAGGCGAGGCGAATACGCTGCGACTCGCCGCCCGACAAGGTTTCAGCACTGCGGTCCAGGCTCAAATAGTTCAAACCCACATCGTTCAAAAACTTCAAGCGCAGGCCAATCTCACGCACCACTTTGCCCGCAATCTCGCCTTTGGCACCCGACATTTTGAGCTGGTCAAAATACGCAAAACTTTCGCGCAGCGTGACGCGGCTGATGTCAAAAATCGCACGCTTTTTAACGGTACCGTCAGCTTCAGCTGAGCCAACTAAATACACATGGCGGGCTTCAACGCGCAGCCGCGTGCCGTGGCAATCCGGGCATGGTTGCACGCTGCGGTAGCGGCTCAAGTCATCGCGCACTACGCTCGAGTCGGTTTCGCGGTAACGGCGGTCAAAGTTTCGAATCACGCCTTCAAACGCGTGCTTTTTGGTAATTCTTTTGCCCTGCGACGCGCCCGAATCCATGATGTACGAAAACTTGATTTCTTCATCGCCCGAGCCGCACAGCACCACCTCCTGCACGCGCTCGGGCAAATTTTCAAACGCGGTTTCTATGTCAAACCCGTAATGCTTGGCCAGGCTTTCCAGCATCGAAAAATAGTAGCCGTTGCGCCGGTCCCAGCCCTTCACAGCGCCGCTGGCCAAACTGAGCGACGGGAACGCGACGATGCGCGCCGGGTCAAAAAACTCTTTGTGGCCCAAGCCATCGCAGCTGGGGCACGCGCCGACTGGCGAGTTAAACGAGAACAGGCGCGGCTCCATTTCGGCCAGCGAATAGCTGCACACCGGGCAAGAGAATTTGGCGCTGAACAGATGCTCAATGCCCGTGTCCATTTCCAGCGCCAGCGCTTTGCTGTCAGCCAAACGCAGCGCGGCTTCAAAGCTTTCGGCCAGCCGTTGCTGCATATCTGCTTTGACTTTGATGCGGTCAATCACTACATCGATGTTGTGCTTTTCGGTTTTTTTGAGCTTGGGTAATTCGTCAAACTCATACGTCGCGCCATCGACCCGAAAGCGCACGTAGCCTTGCGACTGCATCTCTGCAAACAGCTCAACAAACTCGCCTTTTTTCTCGCGTGCAACGGGGGCCAAAATCATCAGTTTGGTGTCTTCAGGCAGTGCCAATACGGCGTCTACCATTTCACCCACGCTTTGGGCTTGCAGCGCCAAGTCATGCTCCGGGCAAAACGGTGTGCCTGCGCGTGCAAACAGCAAGCGCAAATAATCGTGAATCTCTGTGACCGTACCCACCGTTGAGCGCGGGTTGTGTGACGTGGCTTTTTGCTCGATTGAAATCGCGGGCGACAAACCTTCAATCATGTCCACATCGGGCTTGTCCATCAGCTGCAAAAACTGGCGCGCGTAGGTGCTCAGGCTTTCAACATACCGGCGCTGCCCTTCCGCGTACAGCGTGTCAAACGCTAGCGAAGACTTGCCCGAACCGCTCAACCCCGTGAT
>JANPDQ010000002.1:0-15028 GCA_031431575.1 Polaromonas sp. | reverse complement strand
CCGCGCGTCACAAGTCCGGCCACAGACAGCTTGGCAGGAATTCAGCGGACCTGATTTGCTTGGCCCGGTCGGCCATCGACACGGGATTTGAAAGTGCAAAATCAGGCCATCCGCCAAAACCGCCTAGAATTGACGTTTACGTAAACGTCAACTAAGCGTTTCAAGCAAATCTTCCAAATAAGAAAGACCTGCATGCCAGTTCTGGAGACAAAACTAAACGCCCGCACTGCCGACTTCCAGGCCAATGTGGCGGCCATGCAAACGCTGGTAGACCACTTGCGGGGCGAGGTGGCCAAGTCTGCTGCTGGTGGCGGTGAGGCGGCTCGGGCCAAGCATGTGGCGCGGGGCAAGTTGCCGCCGCGTGAGCGGGTGCAAATGCTGCTGGACCCTGGCACGCCTTTTTTAGAACTCTCACCTCTGGCAGCGCACGCCATGTACGACGGTGCTGCGCCCTGCGCGGGGCTGATCACCGGTATTGGCCGGGTGAGCGGGGTGGACTGCATGGTGGTGTGCAATGACGCCACTGTGAAGGGCGGCACCTACTACCCGATGACGGTCAAAAAGCACGTGCGGGCGCAAGAAATTGCGCAGCAAAACAACTTGCCGTGCATCTATCTGGTGGACTCGGGCGGGGCGAACTTGCCCAATCAGGACGATGTGTTCCCCGACCGTGACCACTTTGGCCGCATTTTTTACAACCAGGCCAATATGAGCGCCGAGGGTATTGCGCAAATTGCAGTCGTCATGGGCAGTTGCACGGCAGGCGGCGCGTACATGCCTGCCATGAGCGATGAAAGCATCATCGTGGCCAACCAGGGCACTATCTTTTTGGGTGGCCCGCCGCTGGTCAAAGCTGCGACTGGTGAGGTGGTGACTGCTGAGGACTTGGGTGGCGGTGACGTGCACACGCGCTTGTCAGGCGTGGCAGACCATTTGGCGCAAAACGACATGCATGCGCTAGGCCTGGCACGCACTGCAGTAAAGAATTTAAATAGAAAAAAGGCATCAAATAACCCTATAGCCCAATCGATACAGGCGCAAGCAGCTCCTGTAAACATAGCACCTAAATACCCAACCACCGAGCTGTACGGCGTGATACCGGTAGACACCCGCAAGCCGTTCGACGTGCGCGAGATCATTGCCCGCATTGTGGACTGCAGCAAGTTTGACGAATTCAAGGCCCGCTACGGCACCACGTTGATATGCGGGTTTGCAGCGATTGAAGGCATGCCAGTGGGCATCATTGCCAACAACGGTATTTTGTTCAGCGAGTCGGCACTAAAAGCGACTCACTTCATTGAGCTGTGCTGCCAGCGCAAAATTCCGCTGGTGTTTTTACAAAACATCACCGGCTTTATGGTCGGCCGCAAGTATGAAAACGAAGGCATCGCCCGCAACGGTGCCAAGATGGTCACGGCTGTTGCCACCGCTGCTGTGCCCAAGTTCACCGTCATCATTGGCGGCAGTTACGGCGCAGGCAATTACGGCATGTGCGGCCGGGCGTTTTCACCGCGCTTTCTATGGATGTGGCCGAACGCACGCATTTGCGTGATGGGCGGCGAGCAAGCCGCGGGCGTATTGGCAACCGTCAAGCGCGACGGCATTGAGGCGCGCGGCGGCCAGTGGTCGGCGCAAGATGAAGCCGCCTTCAAACAACCCATCCTCGAGCAGTTCGCCCACCAGTCGCACCCCTACTATTCAAGCGCCCGCATGTGGGACGACGGCGTGATAGACCCTGCCGACACGCGGCGCGTGTTGGCGCTGGGGCTTTCTGCCGCACAAAACCGGGCAATACCTGAGACGAAGTTTGGTGTTTTCAGGATGTAATGTGTACAATATTTAATATTCATACACATAAAGAGTGAGGCCATCATGCGCACAAACATCGTTATCGACGACCAACTCATGCAGGCTGCCATGTCTGCAGGCAACTTCAAGACCAAAAAAGACGCGGTCGAGGAAGGCTTGCGCTTGTTGGCGCGGCGCAAGGTCTATCAAAACATTCGCGCACTTCGCGGCAAGATCCATTGGTCACTTGACGGCGACTGGACGCAGCCTGAGCACAGCGTTCAAGAACCTGGTGCCGATTGGCCCGCAAGCTCTGTCAAAGCACCCGCGTGATTACCGCTGACAGCAGTGTGTGGATCGACTATTTGGGCGGCCGGATGACACCAAAAGCACAATTGCTTGACCAGGTGCTGGAGGATTCAAGCCGCGACGTGGTGCTGCTTGATGTGGTGTTGATGGAGGTGCTGCGCGGCTGCCGCTTCGAGCACGAATGGCGACTGACAAACCAAGCCCTGTCAGACCTGCCAGTGCACACGGCGGGTGGCGATCTGGTGGCCAGATCAGCGGCAGCGTTGTATCGGGAGCTGCGCAAAACAGGCATAACCGTACGCAGCCCAATTGACCTGCTGGTCGGCAGCTGGTGCATTGAATCTGGCTGCGCACTGATTCACAACGACCGCGACTTTGCGCCTATGCAGCAGCACGGCTTGCAGCCATTTGCGGCTGAAAAATCATGATCAAACACTTCAACGTGGCTTGTGCGGTTTTAATTGGACTGATTTTTTTGTGCTGCGGTGCAAACAGCGCTGCCCAAACCAGTGAGCTAGATTCGTCGCTGAACGAGACCGTACAGATCATCCCCAAAAAAGCGCTCTTTACGATTGATCTGGAAACGACGATCTACAAGCCCGATGGTGACGGGCCTTTTCCCATCGCTGTCATCAACCACGGCAAGGCACCGGGCGATCCGAAGTTTCAAGGGCGCTACCGCCCAGCTTTTGCGGCCCGCTACTTTCTGCAGCGCGGCTATGCGGTTGTTGTTCCGATGCGCCAAGGCTTTTCAAAGTCTGGCGGCCTGTACATTGGCGGCGGCTGCAATGTTGAAAGCAATGGCCGTGCTCAGGCAGAAGACGTAAAAGCCGTACTGGACTACGTGGCGCAGCAAAACTGGGCGGACAAAGACCGCATCGTGGTGCTTGGCCAATCCCACGGCGGATGGACGACCCTGGCGTTTGGCCCGCTCAACTACCCTGGCGTGAAAGCGCTGGTGAATTTTGCTGGCGGCCTGCGCCAAGAGGGCTGCATTGCATGGGAAAACAACCTTGCAAAGGGCGCTGCTGGCTATGGCAGCCAAACGCGGTTGCCGTCGCTCTGGTTTTATGGTGACAACGATAGTTTTTTCAAAACAGAAACTTACCGTGCAATGTTCGATAAGTACACCGGCTCAGGTGGCGCCGCGCAGCTCGTTGCTTTTGGCACGTTCGGCGCAGACGCGCACAGCCTGTTTGGTGCACGCAGTGGTGAGCTTGTCTGGCAGCCGGAGGTGACCAAGTTACTTGCCAAGGTGGGTTTGCCCAGCGAGCCCGTTGCTACCTATGCAAAGTTTGGCACAACGCCCGTCCGTGTTGTGCCAGCAAAGACTGACTTTGCCCCGTTAGAAGACCCATCGAAGTTGCCATTCGTGAAGGATTCGGGCCGCGCAGGATATGTGAGCTACCTCACAAAAACAATCCCGCGAGCGTTTGCAATTGCCCCAAGCGGTGCGTGGGGTTGGGCTGAAGGCGGTGGTGATCCTCTCAAGCGCGCCACGGAGAACTGCAATCGCAACGGCGCGGGCTTGTGCAGGCTGTATTCAGTCGATGACTTCGTGGTGTGGAAGGCAGAATGAGTAACGATTTTTTGTTAATTGAAGTCGAAGCAGGCGTCGCGCTGGTCACCCTCAACCGGGCTGAAGTTCGCAATGCCTTCAATGAAAAATTGATTGAACACATAACTCACGCCTTTGCAGATTTAGGGTGCCGGGCTGACGTACGCTGCATCGTGCTGGCCGCCACTGGCACCGCATTTTGCGCAGGCGCAGACCTGAACTGGATGCGCAGCATGGCCGACTACACGCGCGAGCAAAACCTCGAAGACGCGAGCAGGCTGGCGGCCATGATGCGGACAATTTACGAGTGCCCAAAACCATCCATAGCGTGCATTCAAGGTGACGTGTATGCGGGCGGCATGGGCTTGGTAGCTGCATGCGACATAGCCGTGTGTGTGGACACTGCCAACTTCTGTTTGAGCGAGGTAAAGCTGGGCCTAGTGCCATCAACCATCAGCCCGTATGTGATTCGTGCAATGGGAGCGCGCGCGGCGCACCGGTATTTTTTAACTGCTGAGCGGTTTAGCGCGGTTGAAGCTTTGCGAATAGGTTTCGTGCACGAAGTGGTCGCGGCTGGGCAACTCGATGCCAAGGTTGCCGAGCTAACCGCGGCACTTTGCAATGCGGGCCCCAGTGCTGTCAAACTGTGCAAAACGCTGGTGCAAGGTGTTGCTGGCCAACCCATCACCCCAGATTTGCTAGAGATGACGGTGGCCAGCATTGCCGATGTGCGAGTCAGTGCTGAAGGGCGCGAGGGGCTGCAATCGTTTTTACAAAAACGCAAGCCTGATTGGCTTCTGGCGTCTAAACCCGAGAAGGAGTAAACCGTGGCAAGTCTTGACACCGCCCAATTGGTAGCGCTGGCCGGCGCGCTGGGCTGGGCCAGCGGCCTGCGTTTGTATTTGGTCGTGTTGCTCACTGGCCTCGCTGGCTTTATGGGCTGGGTCAATCTGCCGCAGGGCTTGCAGTTACTGTCTAACCCAGTGGTACTGGGTGCCAGCGGGTTCATGGTATTCATTGAATTTTTTGCCGACAAAATTCCGGGACTTGATTCATTGTGGGACGTGGTGCACAGCGTGATTCGCGTTCCCGCTGGCGCGGCGTTAGCTGCCAGCGTTTTCAGTGCAGACAGTGGCGCTATGGCTTTGGTCGCTGCGTTGCTGGGCGGCTCGTTGGCGGCGACAAGTTTTACGGCGAAGGCAACTACGCGGGCGGCTATCAACACATCGCCGGAGCCCTTCACCAACGTCGGTGCTTCGCTGGTTGAAGACACTCTGGTTCCTGTTGGCTTGTGGGCAGCAATTTCTTATCCACTTATTTTTATTCCGGCTCTTGCGCTGGTGCTGGTGCTCAGCGTGTGGCTGATTTATGTTTGCTGGCGGTTTTTGCGGCAGCTGTTTAGCCGCGTTGCGCGTATTTTCAGCGGTCGTCCCGACCCCGGTGTGTCACCCGCGTTTAAGCTGAGGTCGCCGTTTTCAAAGAATGAACATGTTTAAAAAAATACTCATAGCCAACAGGGGCGAGATAGCCTGCAGGGTAGCGGCCACTGCCAAGCGCATGGCAATAAAAACCGTAGCTGTGTATTCAGACGCGGATGCCGACGCCAAGCACGTGAGCTTTTGCGATCAGGCCGTGCACATTGGCGGCAGCGCGCCCAAAGACAGCTACCTGCGTTGGGAAAAGATCATTGCAGCGGCCAAGGTAACGGGTGCTGAAGCAGTCCACCCCGGATACGGTTTCTTAAGCGAAAACGAAGAGTTTGCCCAAGCCTGCAAAGACAACGGACTGGTTTTTATTGGCCCGCCCCCGGCAGCCATCAAGGCCATGGGTTTGAAAGCTGAATCCAAACAGCTGATGGAAAAAGCCGGTGTGCCGCTGGTGCCCGGCTACCACGGCGCGGACCAGTCGCCCGAGTTGCTAAAACGTGAAGCCGACCGCATTGGTTACCCGGTACTCATCAAAGCCAGTGCGGGCGGTGGCGGCAAAGGCATGCGTGCGGTTGAAAAGTCTGAAGATTTTGACGCGGCGCTGGCGTCGTGCAAGCGTGAGGCAATCACCAGCTTTGGCAACGACAACGTGCTGGTTGAAAAGTATGCGCAGCGGCCACGGCATATTGAGATCCAGGTGTTTGGCGACACGCATGGCAACTATGTGTATTTGTTTGAACGCGATTGCTCCGTGCAGCGCCGCCACCAGAAGGTGCTGGAAGAAGCACCTGCGCCCGGCTTGAGCGATACGATGCGGCAGCAAATGGGGGAGGCGGCGGTCGCCGCTGCGCGGGCCGTGAACTATGTCGGTGCAGGTACGGTTGAATTCATTGTGGAGGGGCTCGATGGTGGCAATGAAGATCGTTCCGCCGACAGGCCGCCCTTAAGCGGAACAGCCCCCTCGGGGGGCAGCGCATTACGCGATGCGAAAAGCGTGGGGGTCAATTTCTACTTCATGGAGATGAACACGCGACTTCAGGTAGAGCACCCGGTGACTGAGGCAATCACCGGGCTTGACTTGGTGGAATGGCAACTGCTGGTAGCCAGTGGCGAAAAGCTGCCTTTGGCACAAGACCAATTGCGTATCAACGGCCATGCGATTGAAGCGCGCATATGCGCTGAAAGCCCAGACAACAACTTTTTGCCCGCTACCGGCACGCTGCACGTTTATGCAAAACCCAGCGCAACATCGTTCGAGCGCGGGACGGTACGCATAGACGACGGTGTGCGGCAGGGCGATGCTATTTCGCCGTTTTATGACTCGATGGTGGCCAAGCTCATCGTGCACGGCAAAACGCGCCAAGAAGCACTTGCACGGCTGGATTCCGCTCTGGCTCAAACGCACATCGTAGGGCTGAACACCAACGTGCAGTTCCTGCGTTACGTGTTGCAAAGCGAGTCGTTCGCCAAAGCCAACCTCGACACGGCGTTGATTCCGCGTGAAGAGCTTGTGCTGTTCAAGCAAGAGCGCATTGGCTTGCAGATGGCGGTGGCTTGCGCAGTTGCGCAAACCTTACTGAATGAAAAAGCGTTGGAAACTGCAGACCCCTTCAGTCGGCGCGACGGCTGGCAATCGCACGGCATCACGCTGCGGCGCTTTGAGTTTGAATTTCACAGTGCTCTGCAAAAGGCTGAGTTAACGTATTTGCATGACGGCGCTTTGCATCTGGCAGTGGGCGATTCGGCGGGTGTGCTGACGTTTGCGCGAGCTGTCGCTGGTATCGACGTGCAGTTTGCCGGGCAGCGTTTGTTTGCAAATATCTATCAAAATAGCAATGTAGCCCAAATATTCTCGGCGCAAGCAGCTACCCAAATCATAGCAATTGATATGCTGGATCATGCAAGCGCAGCGCACGCTGACGTCGGGCGTCTCACTGCGCCTATGCCCGGCAAAGTGGTGTCGTTCGCGGTCAAGGCGGGTGACAAAGTGACCAAAGGCCAAGCGTTGGCCGTGATGGAAGCCATGAAGATGGAGCACACCATTGCTGCTCCGCTGGATGGTGTGGTGGAAGAGTTGCTCTATTTACCTGGCGATCAGGTGGCAGAAGGTGCCTAGCTGCTCAAGCTGGCTGCCTAGTGACATGCGCGTAACGTTTTGCTGTACTGACACCAAGGCCGAGCCGTGGCTGGATGGGTTGCGCGCAGCGATGCCTGGTGCAACCGTTGAGCAGTGGGTGCCTGGGTCTGACCTGGCTGACTACGCCGTGGTGTGGGCTCCGCCCCAGAAGTTTTTTGATGAGCAAATTACGCTCAAGGGAATCTTCAATATCGGCGCCGGCGTAGATGCGCTGATGAAGTTGCGTTTGCCAATCAAGGTTCCAGTCGTCAGGTTAGACGACGCAGGTATGTCGGTGCAAATGGCGGAGTACGTTTGCCACGCCGTTATCAGGCATTTCCGCGAGTTCGATGGCTATGAAGCCGACGTGGCGACAGGCAAATGGTCTTACCGAAAACCGCGTGTGCGCAGCGACTGCAGTGTGGGAGTGATGGGTTTGGGCGTGTTGGGCCAGCGAGTGTGCAAAGCCTTGCAGCAATTTGAATTTCCAGTGATGGGCTGGAGCCGGTCGCCTAAATCGCTTGATGGTGTGCGATGTTTCGCGGGCGACGAAGGGCTGCATGAATTTTTGGCTGCAACGCGTGTGCTGGTTTGCTTGTTACCGCTAACACCGGAAACCGAAAACATCTTGCGGGCAGAGAACCTCCAGCGATTGCAACCGGGCGCTCATGTCATCAACGTGGCCCGTGGCGGTCACTTGGTCGATGACGATTTGATCGCTTTGATTGACAGCGGGCATCTGGCAGGCGCAACGCTCGATGTGTTCAGGCAAGAACCTCTTTCAGCGGAGCATCGGTTTTGGAAGCATCCGAAAATTACCGTCACGCCCCATACTTCAGCCCGCACGCTTCGCATAGAAAGCATCGCGCAGATCGCCGGAAAAATTCAGGCATTGCAGGCTGGCGCTGTTTTATCCAGCATCGCCGGCGTGGTTGTGCCCGACAAAGGATACTAGCGATGTTTCCCCCACGGTCGTTCGCTTCGTGTAACTCCCTGCACCTCCCGGGGGAGCCGCTGTCCTTGCAGGCCGCCCTGCCGCCAGAGGCGGCGTTGCTCGAGGCAGTCCAACCCCACTCAAGTGGGCTTGGAGCCGCAGCCTCAAGCCTGCGCACTGGCAGAGCCAGATCTGCGGCCCCTGCTTGATTTAAGAGACCACTGTCACCTAACGCGCATTGCCTGCCCTATTTAGCTAAAGCACCCTTATGAATCTGCCTTCCAAAGTAAAACTCGTTGACGTTGGCCCACGCGATGGGCTGCAGAACGAAAAAACCATGGTGCCCGCCGCCGTCAAAATTGAGCTGGTGCACCGCTTGCAAAATGCAGGGCTGAAAGAAATCGAAGTCACCAGTTTTGTCTCGCCCAGGTGGGTACCGCAAATGGCTGATGCAACGGAGGTGATGGCGGGTATTCAGCGAAAGCCGGGTGTCCGGTATTCGGTGCTTACGCCCAACATGAAGGGTTTTGAGGCAGCACTCGCGTCAAAACCCGACGAACTTGTGGTGTTTGCCGCCGCCAGCGAAGCCTTTAGCCAGCGCAACATCAACTGCTCTATCGCTGAAAGTATTGAGCGCTTTGCACCGGTAGTTGCTGCTGCCAGAGCGGCTGGTATCTACACGCGCGGCGCGATTTCTTGCGCGGTCGGTTGCCCTTATGAAGGCGACGTCGCTCCAGAGCGGGTCGAAATGGTTGCACGGATGATGAAAGGTATTGGTGTGCAGCACATGGGCGTGGCCGACACGATTGGCGTGGGCACGCCGAAAAAAGTGCAGAAAGCGCTTGAGGCAGCATTGCAGCACTATTCAATAGACGACATCTCAGGCCACTTTCACGACACCTACGGGCAGGCACTGGCCAACACCTTGATCAGTTTGCAAATGGGTATCTGGCAGTTTGATACCTCGGTTGCTGGTTTGGGCGGCTGCCCGTATGCCAAAGGCGCAACTGGGAACGTAGCAACCGAAGACGTGGTGTATTTGCTGCACGGCTTGGGCATTGACACGGGCATTAACATCGACAGACTAGTGGATGCGGGCCAATTTATCAGCGAGTTTTTGGGGCGTAAACCCAATTCGCGTGCCGCGACTGCACTACTTAACAAGAGGGCAAATTGATGTGTGGTTCTGAATTGACGGCCTTGCCTGACGGCGTTCAAAAAGTTGTCCGGCTCCTGCAAGCCAAAGGGCACCCGCATTCGCCAGTCATGCTGAGCGACGCAGCTCGCACCGCACAGCAAGCGGCTGACGCACTGGGTGTTGCAGTTGGTCAAATTGCCAAAAGCATTGTTTTTCGCCGCAAGTCTGATGATGTTGCCGTGCTGGTGGTCACATCGGGTGACCAGCGGGTAGATGAGAAAAAAGTCGAAGCGTTGGTGTGCACGGATGGTGAGCGCCTGGGCCGTGCGGATGCGGCGTTTGTCAAAACTAAAACCGGATTTTCGATTGGCGGTGTTTCGCCGTTTGCGCACGCGACTCAGGTGGTGCTGGTGATCGACGAATCGCTGTTTCGCTTCAATGAAATTTGGGCGGCGGCGGGGCATCCGAATGCAGTGCTTCAGCTTGCGCCTTCTGACCTCGAATGGATGACTGGAGCGCCCGTGGTGGACGTGGCTACCCGCACAACAGAAGAAAAGTTGAGTCAGCAGAACGCTATAAATATAGTTGCTGCTCGCGCCGGTGATTATTGGTTCGCAGACGAAATAATGTCTCCATGCGTCTCGGTGTGCCAGATGAACATCAAAAGCCAGTTGTGTGACGGCTGCTTTCGCACACGCGATGAAATTGCGCAGTGGAGCGCCGCTGACAATGCGGCCAAGCAGGCAGTGTGGCAACGCATCGAGCAGCGCATTGCAGCCACAAACCCGTAGCCTGGGCTAGCCAACATGAGGCATGTCACCTTCTACTTCGATGTGATTTCGCCTTACGCCTATTTGGCGTTTGAGCAACTGCCAGAAGCGCTGCGCGGCATAAGCTGCAGCGTGATTTACAGGCCGGTGCTGTTTGCGGGTCTGCTCAAGCACCACGGCCAGCTTGGCCCCGCCGAAATTGCACCAAAGCGCGACTGGACCTATCGGCACGTGCAGTGGCTTGCGCATACCGCAGGCATCCCACTGCGCATGCCACAGAGCCATCCATTCAATCCGCTGGCTTTGCTACGGCTCGCCCTGGCCTGCCATCCAGAGTTGTGCGGCCAGACCAATCGGTACGTATGCGAATCCATCTTCCACCACGTCTGGCGCGGTGGCCTCGATGCAGCTGATGCGCAGCGGTTTGAAACGCTGGTCAAGCGCTTGTCTTCGCAGGGCGATATACACAGCAGCAGCACCAAAGACGCGCTTAAATCAAACACCGAGATGGCAATTACAAAAGGCATATTCGGCGTGCCTTCAATCGCGGTTGATGACAAGGTTTTTTGGGGCCATGATGCACTCCCCATGTTGCGCGACTACCTGTTGGGCGGGCCTTGGTTTGGAGGACGCGCTTGGCAAGCAGCATCAGAGATTTCTGTTGGGGTGTCTCGCAGCGCGCGATGAGTTTGTCCGCGTTTTCCCTGATCAGCTTCGCATACTGAAAATAAAATTTCGGGTTATCCCTTGAGTTGTCAGCGCAGCATAAGTTTCGCGCAAGCCCATGTTATTTTCGTGTCAGAACAGGGTCAGCCAAGTGCAAAATAATCAATGCAACTTCCAGCTTGGAAGCACAACATTTTGGAGACATCATTTATGGCAACAGCTGCAGTCGACAACCGACCGATGACCCCAGAGCAGAAGAAAGTGATTTTCGCTTCTTCGCTGGGTACGGTTTTTGAGTGGTATGACTTTTACCTGTACGGCTCACTCGCCGCGATTATTGCAAAGCAATTCTTCTCGGGGCTGGACCCATCAGCCGCGTACATTTTTGCGCTGCTGGCTTTTGCGGCAGGTTTTTTGGTACGCCCATTTGGCGCACTCGTGTTCGGCCGCTTGGGCGACATGATTGGCCGCAAATACACCTTCTTGATCACCATCGTGATCATGGGTGCAGCAACCTTCATAGTCGGGTTGCTCCCGAATTACGCCACCATCGGCATCGCCGCTCCCATCATTTTGGTGGCACTGCGCATGCTGCAAGGTTTGGCCTTGGGTGGTGAATACGGCGGCGCTGCAACCTACGTTGCAGAACACGCACCTCACGGCCAGCGCGGCTTCTACACCTCTTGGATTCAAACCACTGCCACTCTTGGTTTGTTCCTGTCTTTGATGGTGATTTTGGGTGTGCGTCAGGCTGTTGGCGAAGCCGCATTTGCCGATTGGGGTTGGCGCGTTCCGTTCCTGGTTTCTATTTTGTTGTTGGGCGTGTCTGTGTACATCCGCTTGTCAATGAATGAGTCACCAGCGTTTCAGAAAATGAAGTCTGAAGGCAAGACATCAAAGTCCCCGTTGTCGGAGTCGTTTGGTCAGTGGCGCAATCTGAAAATCGTGATCATTGCCTTGCTCGGCTTGACGGCTGGTCAAGCGGTGGTTTGGTATACTGGTCAGTTCTATGCGTTGTTCTTTTTGACGACGATTGCCAAGGTCGACGGTGTTACCGCCAATTTGCTAATCGCCGCTGCGCTGGTTATTGGTACGCCGTTCTTTATTTTCTTCGGTGTTTTGTCGGACAAGATTGGCCGCAAATCTATCATCATGGCCGGTTGCCTGTTGGGCGCTGTGACTTACTTCACCATCTTTCCGATGTTGCTGCAATACGCCAACCCGGCGCTGAAAAAGGCCCATGACACAGTGATAGTAAGCGTTACTGCTGACCCTGCTACTTGTTCTTTCCAGGGCAGCCCGATTGCCCGCGATATCGATTTCACCAGCTCTTGCGACCGTGCAAAGCGCGTGTTGGCGCAGGAATTTATTCCATACAAGAACATTGCTGGCCCAGCTGGTTCAAATGCAACAGTGCAAATCGGTACTACAACCATCGCGTCCGTGAGCCCGACCTTGAATGAAAAGCGCAATGCGTTTAATGCCGAAAGTACAAAACTAGTTGCCGACTTCAAAAAGTCTGTGCTGGACTCTGCAAAGGCCAATGGCCTGACCGCCAAGGCTGACGACAAATCAATGAACAAGGTCATGATTGGCGTGCTGTTGGTGTTCCTGGTGATTCTGGTCACGATGGTGTACGGCCCGATTGCAGCTATCTTGGTTGAAATGTTCCCAACGCGTATTCGCTACACGTCCATGAGCTTGCCATACCACATCGGTAACGGCTGGTTCGGCGGCTTGCTGCCAACCACCGCGTTTGCCATGGTGGCTGCCACCGGCGATATTTACTACGGTCTGTGGTACCCGGTGATCGTTGCTGCCGGTACTTTTATCATCGGCATGTTGCTGGTCAAAGAGACTAAAGACGTTGATATTTACGCAAACGACTAAATTGGTTTCGGCTTGCTGCGACATGCGCGCAGCAAGCAGATTCACACAAGGGCTTCTGTCAAAATGGCAGAAGCCTTTTTACTTTGTAGTGGCTTTTTCAGGAGATCGACATGTGGAAATTGGTTGTGGGATTCATTATTTTTGCTGCGCTGGCGCTCTATATGCTTAGCAGAGGCGGCGACATCGACCTGAGCGGTGAGAAGCATGGCGCTGTCAGCGTACCAGCTGCGGTGACCCCGGATGGCACGGCGCAAAAAATCGGTTAAATTACAGCGGACAAGTGAAAAGCGGTGCACTCAACGTCACCGAAGCGCCAACCTGGCTTAACTTTTGGTCACCATTTTCGGAGTTCTTGGCCAATGATTTATACAAAAACTCCGGTAGGGCAAGCAGCCATGCAAGCACGCAGCGCTGAAATGAACCAGCGTCAGCGCGCAGCTTTTATCATGTTTGACGGCAAGCGTGAACTGGCTGATGTTTTGAAAGCAACGAATGGCGTTGGTGTAACGGTTGCAGACATCGACCACCTCGTGGATTTTGGATTTCTCAGCGCAATTGGAGACGGAGGAAACCCGTCGCCAGCATTTCAGGCGGTGACACTGCCGACACCCCTCGCACCAGTAGATGGCGGCGGCCCTTCGAAGTTGTCCCAAGCCAACTATTCCACCGCCTACCCCATTGCCACGCGGCTCACTGCCGGATTGGGTCTGCGTGGTTTCAGGCTAAATTTGGCAGTTGAGGCAGCGGGCGATCTTGAAAAGCTCAAGGAATTGGCACCCAGAATCAAAGACGCAGTAGGCGCTGAAAAATTCAAGGAACTGGAAGACGCGCTTTACTCTTATTAGCGCGTAATTAGCGCAGACTCTGGCGCTTAAACGAGCGTTCAGGATACCCCCAAGGCTGCGGTTTCGCGGCGTACGCCCCTAAAATGTTTGACCTCTTCAGGAAAGTAGTCACTCATGTCTCAGGGAACCATCCGCATTCGCGGTGCGCGGCAGCACAACCTCAAAAATATTGACCTGGACATTGCTACCGGCGAAATGACGGTGGTGACCGGCCCCAGTGGCTCGGGCAAGTCGTCTTTGGTGTTTGACACGCTGTTTGCTGAAGGCCAACGGCGGTATGTTGAAACCTTCTCGGCGTACGCCCGGCAGTTTCTGGATCGCATGGACAAGCCTGCCGTTGACAAGGTTGAAGGCGTGCCCCCGGCGATTGCAATTGACCAGACCAATCCGGTGCGCAGCTCGCGCTCGACAGTTGGCACCATGACAGAGCTGAACGACCATTTGAAGCTGCTCTATGCACGCTCGGCGCAGTTGTTTGACAAGCAAACCGCACAGATGGTCCGGCATGACACGCCAGAGTCGATTTATGCGGAACTGATGGCGCGTACCGCTGACTCGGACGCTAGAGTAGTTATGACCTTTCCGGTTGAGTTACCGGGCAATACCAGCGCAGAGCAACTGGAGCAGTGGCTGTCGGCCAGCGGTTTTACCCGCGTGCACAAAGAGCGTGAAGTGGCCACGCCCGCCGGGCCGCACAAGCTGCTCGATGTGGTGGCCGACAGGTTTCGCATTCAGACGATTGAAAAGGCCCGTGCTGTTGAGGCGATTGAAGTGGCCATCAAGCGGGGTGGTGGCAAACTCAATGTGTACGTTCAGTCGGAAGGGCAAGATGAGGTGATGTGGCGATTCTCCACCGGCCTGCATTGCCCCGACAGCGACACGCGCTACACCGATCCGACACCCTCACTGTTCTCATTCAATTCCGCCATGGGCGCATGCACCACCTGTAAAGGCTTTGGCCGCGTGATTGGTGTCGACTATGGTTTGGTCATCCCCAACGACAAGCTCACGCTGCGTGCCGGGGCCGTCAAGGTTATGCAAACCCCAGCCTGGAAAGAAGCCCAAGACGATTTGATGCGCCACGCCGAGACCGCAGGTGTGCCGCGTGACACGCCCTGGTACAAGCTGACGCCCGAGCATCAGGCCTGGGTGATTAAAGGCTCACCCAACTGGAACGGCAAGTGGAGCCAGCACTGGTTTGGCATCAAGCGCTTTTTTGAGTATCTGGAGAGCAAGTCGTACAAGATGCACATCCGCGTGCTGCTGTCTAAGTACCGCAGCTACACGCCATGCGAGACCTGCGGCAGTGCCAGGCTGAAGCTGGAATCGCTGCTGTGGCGCTTGGGCACCAAAGAAGCCGCAGATGCCGTGCTGCCGCCCGTCGAGCGCTTTATGCCCGTAGGCGTGCAATGGACGCGTGCGCAACTCGAAGCCATGCCTGGCCTGTGCCTGCATGATTTGATGCGCCTGCCGATTGACAAGCTGCAAAAGTTTTCAGCCAGCCTTTCATTCGCAGCAGCAGGTGATGACGCAGAGCAAAAAGCCCTCAAATCCCTGTTTGAAGAAATCCAGACGCGCCTGAAATAC
>JANPDQ010000001.1:0-1542 GCA_031431575.1 Polaromonas sp. | reverse complement strand
GGAGCGCTTTGCTGCGGACCTGGCCAGAGCACAAGGCAGGCCTGCGCCAGAGCAAAACACCTGGCTGGCCTCCCACCCCAGCAACGACCAGCGGCTGAGCACTATCACCCAGCTGGCTGCGCAATACAAAACAGCCGCCGCCTACAAAGACGAGGGCCGCGCCAGGTACCAGCAGCTGCTTGACGGCATGACCTTCGGCGAAAGCCCGGAACAGGGCCTGACGCGCGGGCGCAATTTTTACCATTCCGGTTTGGGTTTTGCGCTGACCGCGGCGGAAGGCTGGCGCATTCAAAACGAGGATGACCAGATCATGGTCGTCAACAACGCCCGTGATGCTGGTGTCATCATCAAAATCGCCCCGCCAGACGCAGGTAAAAACCACGACGACATTATTAAAAAGCTCATTAATCCCGATACCGGGCGCGCTGAGCGCCTGCAGATCAATGGCCTGCAAGCAACGCGTTTTGTTGGTACCCAAGTCGCTAAAAATGGTGACCGGCAAAACACCGATGTGACGCTGATCAATGGCCCGGTCAGCGGCGTTTACCTGTTCATTCACGCAGGCAAAGATGCTGCTGCCCTGCAGCGCAACCGAGCGCAAATGCTTGAGACGGAAAGCACCTTCAGGGCGCTCACAGCAAGCGACAAGGCTTCTGCCAAGCCGTGGACTATGCGCACCGTGGCTTTGCCGCGTGGCGGGTTTGCCGAGCTGGCCCGTTCGTCGCCGATTTCCAACCCTGAGCAGCAACTGCGCTTGCTCAATGGCGTGTATGCGGGCGGTGACATCAAGCCTGGCACGCCAGTTAAAACTGTGGTGCAGTAGGCGCCCGCTGCGCCCGCTTTCATGCATGGCTGAAATTTATTTCATCCACAGCATGCGGCGCAGGCGTAAAGTCAGGGCTACGTCGAAAGTACATCGCATGAACGCACCGATATCCCCCGCCCAACAACAGCTGCTTGAACAAGCCAACGACTGGGCAGCCACCCGCGCCAGCCGCCAGGCAGGCGTCGTCAAGGCGCTGCAAGCCGTGCTGCCCGCCCACGCGCTGCTGTGGAATAACGAAGACACCACCGCGTATGAATGCGATGGCTTGACGGCTTACCGAGAGCGGCCCCTGGTGGTCGTGCTGCCAGAAACCTATGCCCAAGTCCAGGCTGTGCTCAAAACCTGCCACGCGATGGACGTGCCGGTGGTTGCGCGTGGTGCAGGCACGGGCCTGAGCGGCGGTGCCATGCCGCACAAGTTGGGTGTGACGCTCAGCCTGGCCAAGTTCAACAAAATCTTGAAGCTTGACCCGCTGGCCCGAACCGCGGTGGTGCAAGGCGGCGTGCGCAACCTCGCTATTTCTGAGGCCGCAGCGCCGCACGGTTTGTATTACGCGCCAGACCCTTCCAGTCAGATCGCCTGCACGATTGGCGGCAATGTGGCCGAAAACTCGGGCGGTGTGCACTGCCTGAAGTACGGCTTGACGGTGCACAACGTGCTCAAGGTCAAAGGCTTCACGATTGAAGGCGATGAAGTCGAATTTGGCAGCGCAGCGC